>VGTK01000034.1 GCA_016874715.1 Deltaproteobacteria bacterium
CGCGGCTCTGCCGCGGGGGGCGAGGGGGCGCGTGCCCCCTCGGGCGACACCCCCCCCCGCGGCTCTGCCGCGGGGGGCGAGGGGGCGCGTGCCCCCTCGTGGAACTAGATCGTGCCGCCGCGAGTGAGCCGCAGCGGATCCAGAACGCGCGCGAGCTCGTCCGGCGACAGCACGCCCTCCTCCTCCGCGACCGCGCGGATCGAGCGCCCCGTCGCTGCGGCCTTCTTCACGATGACACCGGCGCGGTCGTAGCCGATCACCGTGTTGAGCGCGGCGCCGATCTGCAGATTCAGCTCGGCGGCGCGCGCCAGCCTTGCGACGTCCGGCTCGATGCCGTCCACGCAGCGCTCCGCGAGCAGCCGGCTCGCCCGTGACAGCAGCTCGATCGACTCCAGCAGGTTGCGCGCGATCAGCGGCACCATGACGTTCAGCTCGAAGTCGCCCAACGCGCCGCCGACCGAGACCGCGACGTCGTTGCCCATCACCTGGGCCGCGACCTGGCGGACCATCTCGGGGATGACCGGGTTCACCTTCCCGGGCATGATCGACGAGCCTGGCTGCAGCGACGGCAGCCGGATCTCGGCGAGCCCCGCGCGAGGACCCGACGCCAGCCAGCGGAGGTCGTTCGCGATCTTCATCAGGCTCACCGCGACCGTGCGCAAGGCACCGCTCGCGTGCACGCAGGCGTCGCGTGCGCCCTGCGCTTCGAAGTGGTCCGCCGCCTCGCGCAGCTCGAGGCCGACGCGCGACGCGATGCGTCCGATGACCGCGGCGGCGTGGCCGGGCGGCGCGTTGAGGCCGGTCCCGACCGCGGTGCCGCCGAGCGGCAGCTCGGCCAACCCGGGCATGGCCGCGCGCACGCGCCCGAGCCCGTGCGCGACCTGTGCCGCGTACCCGCCGAGCTCCTGCCCGAGCGTGACCGGAGCCGCGTCCATCAGGTGCGTGCGGCCCGTCTTGGCGAGGGACGCGAACGCGACCGCCTGGCGCGCGAGGCTCGCGTGCAGCACGTCGAGCGCCGGCAGCAGGTCGTCGCGCAGCGCGAGCAGCGCCGCCACGTGCAGCGCGGTCGGGATCACGTCGTTGGACGACTGCGACGCGTTCACGTGGTCGTTCGGGTGGACCGGGTCCTTGCTGCCGACGACGCCACCGAGCAGCTCGATCGCGCGGTTCGCGATCACCTCGTTCGCGTTCATGTTGGTCGAGGTACCGGATCCGGTCTGGAAGACGTCGACCACGAAGTCGCGGTCGAAGCGTCCGTCGACGACCTCCTCGGCGGCCCGTACGATCGCATCGGCGATCTCGCTCGGCAGATCGCCGCGGGCCGCGTTCTCGAGCGCCGCGGCCCACTTCACCAGGCCGAGCGCCTCGATGAAGCGCCGCGGGAAGCCGCGCCCCGAGACCGGGAAGTTCTCGACCGCGCGGCGCGTCTGCGCGCCGTAGTACGCGTCCGACGGGACCGCGATCGTTCCCAGGCTGTCACTCTCGGTCCGGGTGGCCATGCGGCCACCCTACCGGGCGGCGGCGGTCACGGCGACCAGGCGGAAAACGCGCAATCTCGCGCCGTGACCGCGCCGCACGCGCGGCGGCCGTCACCGCTACGCGGGGTCGCCGAAGTGCAGCGCGAGGGCGCGGCGGTACGGGACGCACGCTCGACGTTGCTTGACGTGTGCCCAGGCCTCCGCGTCGGCGAGTCCGCGATGCGCACGCAGGAACGCGATCGCGACCGTCGGCGCACGGTTGAACCCCGCGTTGCAGTGGACGTAGACGCGGCCGCTGGCCGCGACTGCCGACGCGATCTCCGCGAGGATCCCGGGCAGGCGGGCGGCGAGCAGCGCCGCGTCGCCGTCGGCGACCGGGTGATGGTGGAAGGCGACCCCGGCCACGGCATACGCGGTCTGGAGCTCCGACAGAACGAGACCCTTTGCGGCGAGGTCGAACTCGTCCTGCAGGCAGACCACCGCCGTGACGCCGTGCTCGTCGCGCAGCCACGTCGCGTCGTCGGGCGTCGGGTACTCGCCGATCAGCAGCTCGTCGTCGAGCACCTCCGACACACCGGGGCGGCCGGCGGGTCGCAGGAACGGCGAGCCGCCGCGGTATCCGGATGGTCCGAGCACGCAGCACGGCTATCCGGCCGCGGACTGCGACGCAATGCGGCGCGGGGCGAGCGCGATCCTGCGCCCTCCCCTTGCAACAAGTGTGAGAAAGTGGGCGCGAGCGCTCGCCACTTTTCTACGCTCGTGCTCTAAGGGCGCGCCCGCAACGGCGGACAACAGCGGATGCATCGTTGAACCAAGGGGAGGTGACGATGACGCACTCGAAGCGGATCTCGTTCTTGTTGGCGGTCCTCGCCATGCTCGGTACAGCCGGACGTGCGGGAGCGATCCCGCTCAACGAGGAAGGGACCATCAACCTGAACGTTCGCGCGTACGTGAACGCACGTATCGGCACGGTGGCGAAGCAATCGACGCGCCCCGGCAACCAGCCGCCGGCGTGCGTGGCCCAGCCCAACGCAGACAACTGCAACTTCGGCGGGACGTTTCCCTATTCCGGCGCGGGCAACCTGATCCAGAACCGCTATTTCCTCGAGCTCCGGTGGAACCACGACCTGCTCGACTGGTGGAGCGACGTGCTGCCGAAGAACGTCACCGCCTTCAAGTACAACCTCTCGTACCGCGGCGAGTACGAGGGCATCTACGACTTCGGCCCGAGCGCCTACAAGAACAACCTCGAGTCACGGCAGGAGATCGAGCAGGCGCTACGTCAGGGGGGCTACTCGCTCGAGTCGACGACGTTCCGGCTGCAGCGGACGCGCAATCGCCTGCGCAACGTCGCCAGCTACCGGAACCGGCTGTTCCAGGCGTTCATCGACTGGGAGCAGGGACCGGTTTTCGTCCGCTTCGGGCGCCAGAACCTGGTCTGGGGCGAGACCGATGTCTTCCGCCTGCTCGACAACATCAATCCGACGGACTCGAGCTTCGGCGGCTTCTTCATCGATCTCGACGAGCGCCGCGTGCCGCTCAACATGCTGCGCGTGAGCTACAACATCGGCTCGCTGGGCCCGGTGGACCAAGCGTTCATCGAGGCCTACGCCGCGATGGACAATACCGTTGCCGGCATCCCGGGCGCGCCGACCGGCTCGCCGTGGGCGATCCCCCTGGGCCCGCCCACGGGATCGACCCTGTCGATCCTCGAGGCACCGGCGGTCTCCGTGCACAACACGCGCGGCGGCGGGCGCTTCGTGTTCAACGCGGCCGACATGACCTTCACGCTGGCCAGCTACCAGACGATGTTCGACATCCCGGCCGTGCGCTTCCAGCGCGCCGACCCGTCGGACAACGGCTTCGTGCAGGGCATCAGCGCGATCACCGCCGTGCAGACCTACCCGCTGGTGTGGGTGAACGGCGCCTCGATGACGACGGCGCTGCCGTCGCTACAGAGCGTGCTGCGTACCGAGGTCGCGTACTTCAAGGACGAGGCGCTCTACGTCGGTCCGGTCGCGGCCCTGTTCCCGGGCAAGGGCGTGACGACGCAGTTCGCGACGGACTTCCTCGGACCCGTGTCCGCGGGGCAGCTGAGCACCGTCCGCCGCCAGGACACCTTCAACATGGCGATCGGCTGGGACTCGAACCAGTTCATCCGGTTCCTGAACCCCAACCAGTCGTTCTTCTTCTCGACGCAGTTCTTCTACCGGCACATCTTCGACTACAAGTTCTCGTGCACTCCGGGCGACTGCGTGGGCCAGGCGCTGCCGGTCCCGGAGCCGAACAACTCGACGCGGACCATCCCGCTCGTCCAGGACACGTTCCTGCACACGCTGGCGATCAACACGACCTACAACGTGAAGGCGCCGTTCACGGACAACAACGTGCAGGTCACGCCGGGCTTCAACATGTTCTACGACTGGCAGGGCATGCTCGTCTTCCAGCCGGGCATCCGCTTCGTGCGCGACCCTTGGCGCTTCATCGTCGACTACACGGCGATCAACAGCGGCGTGTACCGCTACCAGATCGGTCTCGTGCGCGACAAAGCCAACGTTCGCATGCAGCTCGAGTTCGTGCTCTAGCCCCGGCCGCTTTCCCGGCCCCGTCCGTTCCGCGGACGGACAGCGAGCCGCGCCGGACCACCCGGCGCGGCTCGCTGCGTTTCGGCGGCGGCCGCGATGCGCCAAGTGGCCGGACAATCGAGGATTTTCCGGGGCTTTTCCGAGTTGCCGGGCGCGCCGCGGCGTGTCACTTTCCCTGCCTGAGTTCTTCCCCGCCTTCCGTGGATCGGGAGCCGGCAAGCATCTCCGCGGAGATCCAACATGCGTCCACGCCCCGCTCGCAAGCGCGTCGCGCTCGTCGCCCTGATCGCGCTCGCCGGCTGTGGTGGTGGTGGTGGCGGCGACGGCGGCGTGCCGCCGGTTCCGCCGGCGTCGGTCGAGTGGATCGTGCACTGGAACCACGTCGCGATCGACGCCAGCGGACTCGATCACACGCCCGTCCGGCCCGGCGACTCCCGCGTCTTCGGCGAGCAGTTCGGCCCGACGCGCGCGAGCCGGGCGATGGCGATCGTGCAGATCGCGGTGTTCGAGGCCGTCAACGCGATCACAGGCCGCTACGAGAGCTACACCGGCCTGCCGCCGGCCTTGGCCGACACCTCGCTCAAGGCCGCGATCGCGCAGGCGGCGCACGACACGCTCGTGGCGCTCTACCCTTCCCAGGCCGCTTCCTTCGCCCTGCAGCTCGAGGAGGATCTGGCGGGCGTCGAGGACCGACCGGCACAGAAGGAGGCCGGCATCGACCTGGGGCGCCGCGCGGCGCAGTCGATCCTCGAGCTTCGTGCCGGCGACGGCTCCGACCACCCCGAGCCGCTGGTCGGCGTCGACTACTTCCCCGAAGACGCGCCGGGGGTCTGGAAGGTCGATCCGGTCAGCCAGATCCCGTTCGCGCTCGGCGCGCGCTGGGCCGAGGTCGCGCCGTTCGTGATGACCTCGGCAGCGCAGTTCCGCCTCCCGCCGCCGCCGGCGCTCGACAGCGCGGAGTACGCCGCGGCCTATGCGGAGGTCGCCGCCGCCGGCGGTGACGGCGTGACGACGCCGACCATCCGTACCGAGGAGCAGACCCTCGCGGGCATCTACTGGGCCTACGACGGTACGCCGAGCCTTTGTGCCCCACCGCGACTCTACAACCAGATCGCGGTGCAGCTCGCGCAGGCGCGGGGCCTCGACCTCGTCGACACCTCGCGCCTGATCGCTCTGGTCAACGTCGCGATGGCGGACGCCGGCATCGCCTCCTGGGAGACGAAGTACTTCTACAAGCTCGAGCGGCCGGTCACGGCGATCCGCGCCGGCGACCTCGACGGTAACGACGCGACCGTGGCCGACACCACCTGGACTCCGATCGGTGCCCCCGCGAGCAACACCACCCGTCCGAACTTCACCCCGCCGTTCCCGGCGTACCCGTCGGGCCACGCCACCTTCGGCGGCGCGCTGTTCCAGACCCTGCGCAACATCTTCGGCACCGACGACGTCGCGTTCACGTTCACCTCGGACGAGCTCAACGGCGAGACCGTCGACGCCGAAGGCAACGTCCGCGAGCTGCGGCCGCGCAGCTTCTCGAGCCTGTCGGAGGCCGAGGAGGAGAACGGCCAGAGCCGCATCTACCTGGGCATCCACTGGTCCTTCGACAAGACCGGCGGCATCGCGCAGGGCCGCCAGGTCGCGGACCACGTGTTCCGGAACCTGTATCCGCCGAGGTCCTGACCGCGACGCACGGCGCGCGCCGGCCTTGCCCCGCCCCCGCGTGCCGTCCTAAGTCGGCCCCATGGTGCACGATCTCGTCATCCGCGGGGGAACGATCGTCGACGGCACCGGCGCTCCGGGCCGCAGCGGCGACGTCGCGATCGACGGCGACAGTCTGACCCAGGTGGGCGGCAAGGCGTCCGGCGGCCGGCGCGAGATCGACGCGACCGGGCTCGCGGTGAGCCCCGGGTTCATCGACCCGCACACGCACTACGACGCGCAGGTCTGCTGGGACCGCGCGCTCACGCCGTCGTGCTGGAACGGCATCACCAGCGTCGTCATGGGCAACTGCGGCTTCACGCTGGCACCGTGCGCGCCTTCGCGACGCGAGCGCATCATGCGCATGCTCGAGCGCGTCGAGGGCATGAGCCTCGCGGCGCTCGAGCAGGGCATCACCTGGGACTGGACGACGTTCCCCGAGTACCTCGACGCCGTCGGGCGCATGCGCCCCGCGCTGAACGTCGGGGCACTCGTCGGCCACTCGGCGGTGCGCTACTTCGTGCTCGACGACGACGCCACCGAGCGCGAGGCGTCGACGGACGAGATCGCGCGCATGCGTGCCGTCGTCGCCGAAGCGATGCGCGCCGGCGCGCTCGGCTTCTCGACGTCGCAGGCGCCAACGCACTTCGGCGGCGACGGCAAGCCCGTCCCGAGCCGCAGCGCGAGCGACGACGAGGTGCTCGCGCTCGCGAGCGCGCTCGCCGATTTCGGGCGCGGCGTGGTCGAGATCACGACCAGGCACCTGATCGACGTGAGCGTCAGCATCGCCGCCGCGCGCGCGAGCGCACGTCCGGTCACGTTCCTCGGTGCCATCCGTCCCGACGGCATGGCGGCGATCGAGGCGGCGCGCGCAGACGGGCTGCGCCTCGTACCGCAGACCAGCTGCCGTCCGGCGCTCACCGACTTCAAGCTCGTCGGCATGGGGATCTTCGACCAGCTTCCGTCCTGGCGCCGCGTGATGGGCACAGCACCGGCGGAGCTGCCCACGGTCTTCCGCGACCCTGCGTTCCGCGCGGCTTTCCGCCAGGACGTGACCGGTCCGTACGAAGGCTTCCGCATGTTCAAGGGCGACTGGGACGGCGTGAAGGTCCTGCTGGTACGGAAGCCCGAGCTGCAGGGCCGCATCGGACGGACGGTCGCCGAGCTCGCGGCCGAGCGCGGCGCGGATCCGTTCGACGCCTTCTTCGACGTCGCCCTCGAGGACGACCTGCGCACCGAGTTCAGCTACTGCCTCGCGAGCGACGAGTTCCGCGGCCCGTCGCTGCTCGACGACGGGCAGCTGGTCGGGCTGTCCGACGCGGGCGCGCACCTGACGCTCCTCGCCGACCACGCGTACGCGACGTACTTCCTCGGGACCTGGGTGCGCGAGCGCGGGCTCATGCCGCTCGAGAACGCGGTGCGGAAGCTGACGCAGGTTCCCGCGGAGCTGTTCGGCATCGCGCGCCGCGGCGTGCTCGCGGACGGCAACTTCGCCGACGTCGTGCTGTTCGACCCGACGCGCATCGCGCCGCGCGAGACGAAGCTGGTCCAGGACCTGCCGGGCGGCGGCCCGCGCCTCGTCACCGAGGCGGACGGCATCGAGGCGGTGCTGGTCAACGGCGCGGTGACCGTCGAGCGCGGCGCGCTGACCGGCGCGCAGGCGGGTCAGGTGCTGCGCGGCGCGTGACCGCGGGTCACGGTACCACCTTCATTCGCGCGGCCTGCGCGAGAGCGCGTTGCCGGCGGTCGAACGACAGGAACGTGGTCGCGCCGAGGACGACCGCGGCGGCGACGTGCAGGACGTCGAGCGTTCGGGTACCGAGCCGCGCACCGTGCGCGTCCACCAGGAGGGTCGCCTTCCCGTAGAGGTCGGGACGCGGCGCCTCGACCGGCGCGTACACGCCCGACGCCACGTCCTCCTCGACCTGCACCCAGCACTGCGCGCGCTGTTCCTCGCGGAGGACGCCGCGGAACACCGCGAGGCGCAGCCCGTTGCGCAGCTCCAGCCGGGTGAGGGAGGTGAGCGGCAGCGGCGCTCGCAGGCGGCGCACCGCGGTCGAAGCGGCCGCCGTCGTCGTCTCGGGCAGGTAGAGCGAGAGCAGGAATCCCGTGTCTGCGTAGACCATCAACGCTCGCCGCGCAGGGCGTCGCGCAGGTCGGCCGACTGCCGCGCCGTGAGCCTGCGGCCGCCGAACGTGGCGCGGACGCGTGCGGCGAAGTCCGGCATCGACACCGCTGACTCGCCGTCCCGCACGGGGGGCACGAGCGTCGCGACCACCCTGCGCCGCTTGGTGATCTGCACCGTCTCGCCGTCGGCGATCCAGCGCTCCACGCGCGGAAAGCTCGTCCGCAGCTCGCGTACCGTCGCCGTCTTCATGTGAATCATCTTTGATTCACGAACGGCCGGTGTCAAGGGCACGCGGTACATGTTCGGCCGCCCGTCCGCCGGACCTCAGCCGAGCTTCGCGAGCGTCTCCTCGCCGAACTTCGTCATGCCCTCGATCGGGTCGCCGCCCATCGCGAGCGCGGGCAGCGGCACCAGCAGGCGCGACACGCCGAGCTCCGCATAGCGCTCGACGACGTCGGGCCCTTCCATCGCCGGGACCCACATCGCGCTGATCTCGATGGTCTTCCGGTCGCGGCCGACGGTGCGGCAGGCCGCATCGAGCTTCGGCAGCAGTGCTGCGAGCTGGTCGATCGTCGCGGTCGGCGCGTACCAGCCGTCGGCGAAGCGCGCGACGCGCTCGAACGCCTTGCCCTTCGAGCCGCCGATCACGATCGGCAGCGGGTTCTGCACCGGCACCGGGAAGCTCTTGAAGCCGTGCCACGACAGGAACTCGCTGTCGTGCTCGACCACCTCGCCCGACCAGACCTTGCGCATCGCCGCGAGGTAGTCGTCGGCGCGCGCGCCGCGGCGCTCGAACGGCACGCCGAGTGCCGCGAACTCCTCCTGCAGCCAGCCGACTCCGAGCCCCAGCATGAGGCGCCCGTTGGAGACGAAGTCGAGGCTTGCCGCCTGCTTCGCCAGATACAGCGGGTTGGTCTGCGGCAGGATGTTCACGCCGGTGCCGAGACGCACGCGCTTCGTGCTGGCGGCGACCGCGGTGAGCGCGATCAGCGGGTCGACGAAGTTGGTCTCGGGCGTGGCACCCATCTTGCCGTCGGCGCTGTAGGGGTACTTCGACGCGTAGTCGACGGGCACCATCACGTGCTCGAAGGTCCACACCGACTCGAAGCCGACCTTCTCCGCGTGCACCGCGAGCCCGACCATCCTGTCGACGCTCTTCACGCCGATGTTCACCGGAATCAGACCGACCTTCATCGCGAAGCCTCCTGCATTGCACGCACGACCCGCCGCCGCACCGGTCCGCCGCCGCACCGGTCCGCCGCCGCACCGGTCCGCCGCCGCACCGGTATCGACACACGCCGTGGCGGAACGTCCCAGCCGGCGCGAGGTGACCATGATCGAGCACGCGCGAGAAGGCAACGTCCGCCGCGTCACGCCGGGCGCCGACGCGAACCTCGTCGACCCGGCGTTCGTCGCCCCCCGAACGAGGTCCCCGACGCCGTGGACGCGGCCAGCGACGACCGGTCGGCGCCGGCCCTGACCGCGCGCGGCGGGCTCTTCGGCAACGGCCCCGACGTCGCACAGCCGGTGGAGCCGCCGCCGGACGCGATCGCCGCCGGCCGGGCCGACGCCCACGCGCCCGAGGACGGGCTGGTCGCCGCCGCGCTCGACATCGTCCGCCCGTTGGCGGAGAACGACCGCGGCATCTACCGCTCGCCGAAGCGCACGCTCCGGGGCGACCTCGGACGCGCCTTCGGCCTCGACCTTCGAGATTCGAGGGACAAGGACATCCGCGCATGAACCGCCTCCGCCTCATCGTCGTTCTCCTGGGCGTCTTCTTCACCGTGCAGGGCATCGGCTTCCTGGTTGCACCGCAGCGCGCGGTCGAGTCGCTCGGCATGCCGCTCCTCGACGGGGTCGCGCGCAGCACGCAGCTCGGCGACTTCGCCGCGTTCTTCCTGGTCGCCGGCCTCGGCATCCTGCTCGGCAGCCGTCCGGGACACGCGGGCGCCCTGCTCTTCCCGGCCGCGCTGATCGGCGGCGCGGCCGTCACGCGCACGCTCGCCTGGCTGCTGCACGACGCGGACTTCGCCGCCATGTTCATCGTCGTCGAGGTGATCACGGGCGCGATCCTCTACCGCGCGGCGACCACGCTCGACTCGCGGCTCTGAGAGCCGGACGCTAGCCCGCGCGCGCTCCGGTGCGTCGCGCGCGGTACAGGACGTGCCGGCGGAGCGGATGGCCTTCCGGCAGCTCCGGGTGGTCGAAGTCGTCCGCCGGGTCGTGCGTCATGCCGAGGCGCTCCATGACGGCGCGCGAGCGCACGTTCGCCGGCACCGTGAACGACACGATCGCCGCCTGCCCCGCGTGCGCGAAGCCGAAGTCGAGCGCCGCGCGCGCGCCTTCGGTCGCGTAGCCGCGTCCCCAGCAGGCGGGTGCGAGCCGCCACAGGACCTCGACGCACGGCGTGAACGGCGCCGCGAACCCGGGAACGGCGAGCCCGACGAAGCCCGCGAACGGGATCTCGCCGGGCACCTCGACGGCCCACGGGCCGAAGCCGTGCGTTGCGAAGTGCGCCTCGATGCGCTCCGCCAGTGCGTCGCTCGCCGCGCGGGACAGCGGCCCCGGAAGGAACTCGGTGACGCGCGGGTCGGCGTTCAGCGCGGCGAACGGCGCGCGGTCGCCGGAACGCCAGCGCCGCAGCCGCAGCCGATCGGTGCGCAGCTCCGCCGGCGGCTCGCCACCCACGATGCCGTCCCCCACGACGTGCGCCGCTCAGCGAATCGCGAAGGTGATCGGCAGCCGCGTCGGCCCGGTGATGCCGAGCGGCGGCGTCCACGCCGCGTCGGGCCCGACCTTCGGCACGGTCAGCCGCGACGCCAGCGCGGCGAGCCCCTCCTGCAGCTCCGCGCGGGCGAGCGCCGCGCCGATGCAGAAGTGCGCGCCGTGCCCGAACGCGAAGTGCGGCTCGCCGCGCCGGCGTCCCGTGTCGAGCACGTCGGGATCGGGGAATGCCGCGGGATCGTGGTTGGCGCTCCACCGCGAGCAGATCACCGTGGTGCCCTCGGCGATGGTCTCGCCGCCGAGCTCGATGGTGGTCGAAGCCTGCCGACCGACCGACGTCGCCGTCGAGCGGTGTCGCAGTACCTCCTCCACCACGTCGGCCGCTGCGAGCGCACCCGACGCCACCGCGTCCCACACCGCAGGCTGCTCGGACAGCACCGCAACGGTCCAGCCGAGCTGGTTCTTCGTGGTCTCGTGGCCGGCGAAGACGAAGCCCGCGATCGCACCGCTCACCTCGGGCGGCATCCAGCCGGCGTCGCGTCCGGCCTGCGCGATGCGCGTGACGAGGTCGTCCTGCGGCTCCGCGAGGCGGCGCGCCGCGAGCTCGGTGGTGTACGCGAGCAGCTCGGTCAGCGCCGCGTCGACCTCGCCGATGCGCCCGACGAGCAGCAGCGGGCTGAAGCCGAGACCGATCGTGTTCGCCCAGGCACGGAAGCGGTCGCGGTCCTCCTGCGGGACGCCGATCAGCTCCGAGAGCCCGAGCGACGGGTAGGCGTCGGCGAACTCCGCAACGAAGTCGCAGCTGCCGCGCGTCGCGAACCCGTCGATCAGCTCGTGCGCCGCGGTCTTCAGGAACGGGCGCAGGCGCTCCACGCTGCGCGGCGTGAAGGTCTTCGACATCAACGTGCGCCAGCGCACGTGCTCCGCGCCGTCGCGGTTCAGCGGCGAGATCGCCATCCAGTCGTAGAACGTCCCCGAGGTGATGCCGAGGCGGCGCAGGAACTCGGGGAAGTTCGCGCGCAGGCGCTCGTCGCCGAGCAGCTCGCGCACGCGCTCGTGCGTGAGCGCGACGACGGTGCCCTCCTCCGCGTCGGCGAGCCAGCCCTGCCCGCGGGCACGGCCGAGGGCCGCGAGCGGGTCGGAGACGATCTCGGGAATGGTCAGCTGCGGTCGTGTCATGGCCTCTTCTCCCGGCCCGCTTCGGGCCCGCTCGCGGGACGTCGATCCTCGGCCGCCGACGACGGCGCCGGCGGCCAGAGCGGCAGCAGCTGCACGCCGACCTGCGCGGCCTCGCGCTCGACGTCCGGAAGGAAGCCGCGGTCGGGCGCCACGTTGAGCAGCGCCGCGAGTCCCCAAACCACCTCGGTGCCGTCGCGGCGCGTGTCCACCTCGACCTCGCGTCCGGAGCGGTCGCGCACCGAGAGCCGCCAGCCGAGGGTTTCCGACCACCAGAGCGGCACGAACGCGGACAGCACCAGGAAGCCGGGGTTGGAGGGCGGCGTGTCCTCGTCGTGACCGGGCTGCGGATGGACCTGCACGAGGACGTCGGCGTCGGGCAGCGACGCACCGACCTGCGAGAAGAGGCCCGTGTCGCGCAGCAGCTCGGTCGCGCGGCGCGTTGCCACCACGCAGGGCTCGCTGCCCGCCGGCGGCACCGGTACGCAGCCGACGATCACCGCACGCTTCGGCACGCGTGCCGCGGCGGCGAGAAGCCCCGCCTCGTCCCCGGTCACGCGCGGCGCGAGCGGTACCGACGCGCAGCCCAGCGCCGCGAGGCACACCACCGCGAGCAGCGTGCGGGTCACCGGCCGCGCTACCTCACCGCGACGCGGTCACGCTCGCGTCGAGCGTGCACGAGAGGTCACCGAACTCACAGGTCGCACTCGCGGTGATGGTGCCGTCGAGCTTCAGCTCGTTGCCCTCGAGCGTGCCGCCGAAGGTCTGCGACGCACCGACCTGCGAGCAGCCGCGGAGGGCGAGATCGCGCGGCGTGCCGGTCGCGGTGAGGCGCTTGCCGCTCACGGTCCCGGTCGCGAACGTGCTTCCGTTCGACGTGGCCTCGAACGCGCAGCCGCTCTGCACGATGGAGAAGGTCGACGCGTCGGTGCCGGCGATCGGGATGCTCACGCCCGGCGGCCCGGCGCAGGTGCCGTCGACGGTGCTGGTGCCGGAGTAGTCGCCCGACGCGTCGACGCACTCGAGCCCGCCGCCCGGACACTGGCCGCCGGCTTCGAAGAGGCAGACGCCGGCGCAGTCGACGCCGTTCCCGGGGCCGCAGCCGTCGCGCGGATCGTCGACGCAGCAGCGCTGCCCCGGGCAGCGCGCCCCGGCGGTGCCGCCGCAGAGCTTCACGGCGAGATCGTCACCGGCACCGACCGCGAAGCACGCGCAGCCGCCGTCCCCGGCGGCGAACGGCAGGCACAGGCCGCGCGCCGTGATCCCGCTCGTGCCGACCGGGAAGGAGCAGGCGTCACCGCAGCTTCCAGTCGCGCCGTCGCCGCAGCGGATGCACGACGCGGGCACCTCGTCCAGACGGCAGCCGCAGACGTCCCCGGCCGCGACCACCACGCCGGCGACGGCGCCACAGCCGCCCACGCGGACCGTACACCCCGCCCCGACCGGGCACGCTCCGGCAACGCCGGCCACGTCTGCCCGCGCCGCGGACGCGGCGTCGCCGGTGAGCACGAAGTCGCTGGAGATGATCGATGGCGGATCCGACGTCCGCCCGATCACGATCACCTCCGGATCGGACTGCGGGCTGGCTGGCAGGCCACCCGGCGGGAGGAGGAAGCTCGGCGGCAGCGCCACGTCGTCGCCGATCGGCGTCCACGCGCTCTCGGCACAGCCGATCGCCGTGCCGTCGCAGGCGCTCGTGCCATCGCACGAGAGGCGGTACGTGCTGCCGAGGTCGGCGAGCGTCCCGGTCGAGTCGGGGCGGACGACGCAGTGGATGAAGCTCGGGGGACTGCCGTCGGGCTTGAAGACGTTGCCCGTCAAGCTCACGATCTCGTTGCGCAGCGTGCCGTCCTCGTTCCCGACGGGAGCGAGGTTGAGCGAGATCGACCAGCGCTCACCGCCGAGGTCCTTGTTCACGAGGTAGTTGTAGCCATCGTAGGTGAGCGTGGCCCCGCGCGACGTGACGCCCGCCCACGCGTTGCGCGGCGCGAGGCTCGCGATCTCGAGGGGGTCTGCGAACCAGCGCGCGACGCGCGCCCACAGCGCGCTGGCGCGGGCGAGCGCGCTGGCACCGAACCCGTGCGGTCCTTCGGCACCAGCAGACGACGCGGCTCCGTTGCCGTCCGGCGGCAGGAAGAAGCTCGCCGGGATCGGCACGTCGGCGGAGATCACGCGCCAGCCGGTCCGCGCGCACTCGGTCGCCGTGGTCGGGCAGGCGTCCGCGCCGCCGCAGGTGAAGCGGAACACGCTCGACGGGTCGGACAGATCGCCGTCGGAGTCGTCGCGGACCTGGCAGAGAACGAACGACGGCGGGCTGCCGTCCGGCTTGAAGACGTTGCCGGTTGCGTTGAGGAGCTTCTGCGGCGCGACGCTCGACAGGTTCAGGCTGATCGTCCAGCGCTCGCCCGCGAGGTCCTTGTTGACCATGTAGCTGAGTTGGTCAGGGCTGAGCGTGGCACCGCTCTCGGCATGCGCCGGGGCTGCGGTCGCCAGCAGCGCGAGGCCCGCGAGGACCACAGGGATTCGGGGGAACAGAAGCATCGGGCACGCCTCCTGGTGCCCGGAACGTAGTCCGCTCGATCCAACACGGCAATCCGGTCTCGTGCGCGAGCTCGCGTCCTCCGCTCAGGCGTCCGTCGCTCAGGCGTCCGTGCCGAGCAGCAGGGTGACGGGACCGCGGTTCACGAGATGGACGTCCATGTCCGCTCCGAAGCGACCCTCGGCGACCTCGATGCCGAGGGCGCGCAGGTGCTCGACGAACGTCCGGTAGAGCGGCTCCGCCTGCGCGCCGGGGGCCGCGCGACTCCACGAGGGGCGGCGGCCGGCGTCGGTGTCGCCCCACAGCGTGAACTGCGAAACCACCAGCATCGCCCCACCGACCTCGGCGAGCGCGAGATTCATGCGGCCCCGCTCGTCGTCGAAGATGCGCAGCTGCGCGATACGCGTCGCAAGCTGCTTCGCGGCGGCCTCGTCGTCGTCGCGGCCGACGCCGAGCAGGACCAGCATGCCGTGGCCGATCCGACCGACGACCTCACCCGCGACCTCGACCCGCGCCTCGCCCACCCGTTGCACGACCGCACGCACGCCCGCCGGCCCCCGCCGTCAGACCGTGTCGATGCAGGTGCGCATGAAGCCGCAGCAGCGGCACAGCCACTTGCAGTGCCCGAGCGACTGCATGCCTTCGCCGCAGGCGTCGCAGCGCGTGTACTCGGGCGCGCGCCGCGGCGCCGTCCCGGCGGGCATCCTGCCGCCACCCGAGAGACGCGTCACCGCGCACGCCACGAGACGTTCGTCGCCAATCCCCATCCTCGCCTCCTCCCCGACACGCGGACCGCGAGAGGCTGCCAGCTTCCGCCAGCGACGGCAACCGGCCGCAACACCGGCTGCACACCGGCGGCAACGGCTCGCCTTGCGTCACCGCGCGGCGACTGCGAAATTTCGAGCTTCCAGGCCGGCCCGACCGGGCGGCCGCCCCAACCGCCCATCGGAGGTCGAGAGAACAATGCCCATGCGCGAAGCAGCGATCGTCGCCACGGCCCGGACCGGCCTCGCCAAGTCGTTCCGCGGATCGTTCAACCAGACGCGGCCGGACGACATGGCCGCCGCGTGCATCCGGAAGGTCCTCGAGAAGACGCCCCAGCTCGATCCCGCGGAGATCGAGGAGGTGGTGATGGGGACCGGCTTCCCCGAGGGGCCGCAGGGCTTCAACGTCGGCCGCAACGTCGCGGTGATGGCGGGCCTGCCGGTGACGGTCCCGGGCACGACGGTCAGCCGCTTCTGCTCGTCGGGTCTCAACGCCGTCGCGGTCGCCGCGCACCAGGTGCAGGTCGAGGGCGCGGAGGCGGTCATCGGTGGTGGTCTCGAGTCGATCACCATGATGCAGAACGACTTCAACAAGAAGAACCTGTTCAACCCGTGGCTGCTCGACCACAAGCAGCAGATCTACATGCCGATGGGTCTCACGGCGGAGATCGTCGCCGAGCGCTACCAGGTCAGCCGCGAGAAGCAGGACGAGCTCGCGTTCAACTCGCAGCAGCGCACGGCCGCCGCGCAGCAGTCGGGCAGGTTCAAGGACGAGATCTTCCCGATGACCGTCAAGATGGAGGTCATCGACAAGGCGACCGGCGAGAAGTCGGAGAAGGAAGTCACCGTCGACAAGGACGAGTGCAACCGTCCGCAGACCACCCGCGAAGGCCTGGCGCAGCTGCCCGGCGCGTTCAACCCGCAGGGCAGCGTCACCGCCGGCAACTCGTCGCAGTTCTCCGACGGCGCGTCCGCGAACCTGATCATGAGCTGGGATCGCGCGAAGAAGCTCGGCATCGAGCCGCTCGGCTTCTTCCGCGGCTGCGTCTTTGCAGGATGCGAGCCGGACGAGATGGGCATCGGCCCCGTATTCGCGATTCCGAAGCTGCTCAAGCTGCACGGCCTCAAGATCGACGACATCGACATCGTCGAGATCAACGAGGCGTTCGCCTCGCAGGCCGTCTACTGCCGCGACAAGCTCGGCATCGACCCCGCGAAGCTCAACCCGAACGGCGGTGCGATCTCGATCGGCCACCCGTACGGCATGACCGGGTCGCGCATGGTCGGTACGCTGCTCCTCGAGCTGAAGCGCCAGAAGAAGCGCTGGGGCATCGTCTCGATGTGCATCGGCGGCGGCATGGGTGCGGCGGGGCTGTTCGAGGCGGCGATTTGAGGTAGTCCCAGCGCGTTCGGCGTTCGAACGGGCCGGTGGCGTCGCGTGCGCCACCGGCCCGTCTGCGTTTCGGGCTCGGGCGTTGGCGCGCCGGCGCGGCTGCCGGTAGACGTGTCCGCGCGGAGGCGACCGATGGCGAAATCCTACTGGCTCGTGAAGCAGGAGCCGACCAAGTACCCGTTCGAACGGCTGATCGCGGACAAGCGGACGACCTGGGACGGCGTGCGCAACTACCAGGCGCGCAACAATCTCCAGGCGATGAAGAAGGGCGACCGCGTCCTCTACTACCACTCGAACGTGGGGCAGGAAGTGGTCGGCGTCTGCGAGGTGTCGAAGCCGGCGTTTCCCGACCCGACCACGGACGACGCGCGCTGGGTCGCGGTCGAGCTGACGGCCGTCAGGCCGCTGAAGAAGCCGGTCACGCTCGAGCTCATCAAGAACGATCCGCAGCTGCGCGACATCCCGCTCGTCAAGCAGTCCCGGCTGAGCGTCATGCCGCTCGACGCGAAGGCGTTTGCACGGATCGAGAAGCTCGGCGGGTGAGACGGGCGATGACGCCCCCCCGCTCGGCGCTGACGCTCGACGTCGCGCGCCCCGACGAGGCGCCCGTGCTCGCGAACCTGCTCGAGCTCTACAGCCACGAGCTGAGCGACGTCTTCGGCCTCGAGATCGGCGCCGACGGCCGCTTCGGCTACCCGCGCCTGCCGCTCTACTGGAGCGATCCCGGACGTTTCCCGTTCCTGATCCGGCTCGACGGACGGCTGGCGGGGTTCGCGCTCGCGACCGTCGGCTCGCCCGCCAGCGACGACCCCGAGGTGATGGACGTGGCCGAGTTCTTCGTCCTGCGCCGGCACCGGAAGACCGGCGTCGGCGGGCGCACGGCGGTCCGGCTGTGGAACGGCTTCCCTGGCCGCACGTGGACGGTACGCGTCTCCACCCGCAACACGCCGGCGCTCTCGTTCTGGACCGGCGCGGTCGGCGCCTACGCGCGCGACGGCTTCCGCGAGGGCGCCGTCACAGGGCAGCCACACCCGTGGCGCGTGCTCACCTTCCGCAGCCGGACGTCGCCCTGACGGGGTGCGGCGCGTCCGCTCACGCCGAGCGGCGGCGCCGTCCGTTCGGCGGCGGCGCCTCGCGCTTCACCTCGACGATCGGCACCGCGGCACGCTCGCGCTCGCGCTGCCGGTCGAGCCCCATCAGGTGGTTGAACTCCTCGAACGGGAACATGCGCGACATCAGGCTCGCCGTACCGCCCTCGTGGCGCAGCGCGGAGTACACGTCCTCGATCGCACGGGCCTGCGCGAGGATCGCCGCGACCGGATAGACGATCAGGTCGAAGCCCCGCTGGTGCAGCTCCTTCGGGCTCAGCAGCGGCGTGCGTCCCCACTCGACCATGTTCGCGATCTTCGGCCCGGGCACGCCGAGAGCGATCGCGTCGAGCTCGGCGACGCTCTGCGGCGCCTCGACGAACACCGCGTCGACGCCGAGGTCGCGCGCCGCGCGGCCGCGCACGATCGCCTCCTTCAGACCCTTCGGGCCGCGCGCGTCGGTGCGCGCGACGACGAACATATCGAGCGCGGGTCGGAGCTTGACCACCGCGTTCAGCTTGGTCAGCCAGTCGCGGCGCTCGACCACCTCCTTGCCCGCCATGTGGCCGCAGCGCTTCGGCCACACCTGGTCCTCGAGGAAGAGTCCCGCGGCACCCGCCTGCGCGTACAGCTCCGCGGTGCGCACGACGTTCGGCACGTTGCCGTAGCCGGTGTCGGCGTCGACCAGCACCGGCGCCGAGATGAGACGGCACAGCCGGCGGGCGGCGTCGGCCATCTCGGCCTGCGTGAGGAGCCCGATGTCCGGCTCGCCGAGCATCGACGCGGCGACCGCGTACCCGCCCATGAACGCGAGCGGGAAGCCCGCGCGCTCGACGAGGCGCGCGGAGACGCCGTCATAGAAGCCGCCCATGACGAGCGGCTCGTCGCGGGCGAGGAGCTTCCGCACGCGGTCCGCGGCGGAGGGCCTGGCAACGGGAGGTTTGGCAGCCATCGCCCTTCGTCGTAGCGCACCCGTGCCGGCCTCCGAAAGGGCACGCAGCGCTCCAATCACTGGCCTTGGCCGGGTGCGGCGGCGCATGGTACCGCGCACCCGATGCAGGACCTCGCCGGCAAGTACGCGTTCATCACCGGCGCCTCGCGCGGCATCGGCCGCGCCGCGGCGCTCGCCCTCGCCGCCCGCGGCGCGTCCGTGGCGATCGGCTACCGGAAGGAGGCCGACACCGCGCAGGCGCTGGTCGCGGAGCTCGATAAGGCCGGTGGCGGCGGCCTGCCCGTCCGCCTCGACGTCGCCGACCCCGAGCAGCGCGAGGCCGCGTTCGATCGCGTCGCGGAGCGCTTCGGCGCGCTCGACGTCTTCGTCGCGAACGCCGCCGCGACGGCCTTCAAGCCGCTCCTCGAGGTGAAGCCGCACCACGTCCAGAAGACCTTCGCGATCACCGTCGACGGCTTCCTCTTCGGCGTGCAGCGCGCAGCACGACTCATGGAGGGACGCGCCGGAGCGTCGATCGTCGCGGTGTCCGGCTACGACTGCGTCCGCACCGTGCCGCGCCACGGCGTGCTCGGCGCGGCGAAGGCCGCGATGGAGATGCTTGCGCGCCAGTACGCCTTCGAGCTCGGACCGCGCGGCATCCGCGTCAACTGCGTGAACTTCGTCTACGCCGATACGGATTCCACGCGCTTCTTCGCCGGCCAGGGCCACGACGCGCTGCAGGACGACATGCGCGCGCTGACGCCGCTGCGCGGCCTCGCCAGCGCCGACGACGTCGCGGCGGCGATCTCGTACCTCTGCTCCGACGGCGCGCGCTTCGTGAACGGGCAGACGATCATGGTGGACGGCGGCGTGCTCCTCACGTCACCGGCGCCGGCACACCTGCCGCCGATCGACTGATGGGCGCGCGCGACGTGACGTCCCGATGATTCTCGAGGTCGCAGTGCTCGACGTCCGCCCCGGCGAGAGCGCAGCGTTCGAGGCCGCGTTCCGCGAGGCGCAGGCGATCATCGCCTCGATGCCCGGCTACCGCTCGCACCAGCTGCAGCGCTGCGTGGAGAACGCGGATCGCTACCTGCTGCTCGTCGAGTGGGACACGCTCGAGGCGCACACCGTGGGGTTCCGCGGCTCGGCGGAGTACCAGCGCTGGAAGGCGCTGCTGCACCGGTTCTACGATCCGTTCCCGACGGTGGAGCACTACGTGCGGGTGGTGTGACGGACGCACGGGGGAGAATGCAGGCCTGACAGAAGCTCGATCGTTCTGCGGCCGTTGGCGCGTGGAGCGCGCGTCAGACCTCGCGCCTGCGAACCGACCAGACGAACCCGTCGCACCAGAAGTGCATCAGCGAGATCACGGCGGCGAGCGCGCCGGTCGAGCGGAGCACGTGGTGGTCACCCCAGCCGCGATAGCCGAGGCCGACGACCGCGAGCACGGCGGCGAAGGCGAGGAACGTCGGCAGCGCGCTCGCGCCGAGCTTCGGCATCGGCAGCACGCGCGCGATGTTCTTCTTCTCGATCCACCACACGATCGCGAAGTACTGCAACCCGTGGAAGAAGTTGGAGACGAAGAACGCCTTCCATGGCGTCATGAATCCCCACGCAAGGATCGACACGACCGCTACCGAGAGCAGCAGCGCGAGGTTCTGCGTCGAGAAGCGGTAGCCCTCGCGGATGCGGCGAGCGTACCACCAGGCGTAGAAGACCACGAACGCGACACCACCCACGATGACGATCCAGCGAACCGTGGGCTGCCAGGCGATGGCCACGCCGATCCAGTGCGCCGGCGCCTTCCAGCCGACCTCCTTGAACGACTGCAGCGTGGCGAGCGTCGGTCCCAGGCTCGCTCCGGCGAGGATCGGACCGATGTAGATCAGGTGGTTCAGCCAGACGTCGAGGAGGCGCCCGGTCTGGGCTGGGTTGCCGAGCCGGCCGTCGTAGATCCGGCACAGACCGAAGTTCTGCATGCTGGTGTGGTAGACGTCCCAGAACACGATCAGGACCACGCCGGTCACCATCGCCCAGTCCGAGAAAACCATCGCCACGAAGACGACGATCGGCACCACCACGAACCGGGTGCGGTGCTGGACGAAGATGTCGCGGTTGGCGTGGCTCCGGAAGACCACCGCGAACAGGTGGCCGAAGGTCCACACGGACAGGAAGAGCGCCAGCGGTCGGTCGTTGACGCCGAAGAGAGAAGTCGGTTGCATGGCCCACGTGGAGCGTGACGCGAGCTCGACCAGCAACACCGCGACCAGCGGGGCGAGGATGAAGCAGACCCCATCGTAGACGCGCCCCACGATGAATCCACCGTCTCCCCGCGCGACGCTGCGCTCGCGCGGAACGCTCGCGGAGACGGCCAATGTCGACCCTGCCATCTTCTCTCCCGGATCTCTGGTGCTGCGGCCTCGGAACGCTCTACCAGGACCGTCACTGCCGGAGAAGCCGGTTCGTGGCGATCGTTCTTGGCGCCGGCCGGACGGGCGTATGCGCCTCGAGCTGCGCCGGCCGCGGCGCGACGGCTCGCGCGCGCTACCGTTCGACCCGCTCGACTTCCTCGGGCCGCTGCGGCTCTGGCGGCACGCCCAGCGCCCGCCCGATCTCGCGCAGACCGTCTCCGCGCCGTCGGCCCTCTGCCATCGTCTTCGGTCACGGACCGGGACGGAGACTCGTGAGGTCACTGCGGTTGCGTCAACCGTACGGATTGAGCTCGCCGCGGCTTCGGTCATACAAGCGGGCCGGGGACGCGTCCGCGTGGGCTGGTGGTCGAAGAGTACGGGGCTATTGCGCTTCGCGCGTGGCGTGCGCGGACTGCTGCGGCAGGGGATCGACGACGCGACCGCCGCCGAGACGATCGCGCGCGGCGCGGCCGAGCGTGAGCAGCGCTTCCTCGACCTGCTCGACGCGAAGGTCTGGCCGGTCGCGTCGAGCCCGTACCGGATCCTCCTCGTCGAGGCGGGTTGCGCACGCGGCGACGTTCAGAAGCTCGTGCGCCGCGACGGGCTCGATGGCGCCCTGCGCGCGCTCGCCGCGGCAGGAGTCGGCGTGTCCTTCGACGAGCTCAAGGGGCGCGCGCCCGCCGTGCGCGGCAGCCGCACGTTCGAATTCCGTGCCGAGGACTTCGACGACCCTCTGGTGCGGCCCGATCTCGCCCTGACGAGCAGCGGCTCGCGCGGTCCGCGCCAGCGCGTGCAGATCGACGCGGAGCACATCGCAGAGCTCGCGCCGTCGTGGGCGATGTTCCTCGCCGAGCACCAGGAGGGAGCGTCGCCGCTCGTGTTCTGGACGCCGGGCCACGCCGGAGTCGCGGCGCGCCATCTCGCCTGCGCTGTTGCCGGTCGCCGGTACGAGCACTGGTTCGTCTCCGAGGCGATGCGCGCCCCCGTGGACCGTGCGTACGCGGCCTGCGTCCATGGGCTGTCGCGGCTCGCGGGGAACTTCCCGACGCCGGAGCGCGTACCGTTCGCGTCGCCCGGGCCGGTGCTCGATACGCTGCTTGCGATGCTCGCGCGCGGGCAGAGGCCCTGCGTCAACACGGCGCCGAGCGCGGCCACATCGCTCGCGCTGCTCGCCCGCGAACGCGGCGTCGCGCTCCGCGGTGTCGTGTTCCTGCTCGGTGCGGAGCCGCTGACCGAGGCACGCCGCGCGACGATCGCCGCGTCGGCGGCGCGCACTGCCGTCCTCTACGGATCGTCGGAGGCGCCGTGGATCGGCGCGCAGTGCCGGACGCCGGCGAGCGCGGACGCCGTACACCTGCTGCGCGACGGCTACGCGGCGCTCGCGGGCGCGACGGGAGCCCTGCTCCTGACGTCGCTGCGCCGGGCGGTACCGAGGGTGCTCATCAACGCCGACATCGGCGACCGCGCGACGCTGCGCGACGACGTGCGCTGCGGCTGCGTCTACGACGGCCTCGGCTGCACGCAGCAGCTCGCGGCCGTGCGCAGCACCGACAAGATCACCGAGCTCGGCGTGACGTTCGCGGTGTCCGACGTCCAGTTCGTGCTCGAGGACGTGCTGCCGCGCCGCCTCGGTGGCGCGGCCGGGGACTACCAGCTCGTCGAGGAGCATGAACCGTCCGGGCTGCCGCGCTACACGGTGCGCGTCCACCCGCGCCTCGAGGTGAGCGAGGCCGGTATCGCCGAGACGTTCCTTGCCGAGCTCGCGCGGGTCGAGCGCGCGTACGGCTTCATGGCGGAGACCTGGCGAAGAGCCGGCGTCGTCCGCGTGCGCCGTGCGCCCGCGCTGATCGCGCCGTCGGGAAAGATCCCCAGCTTCCACCGCGTGCCGGAGAGCACCCGTCCACGGACGCCCGCCGGATGAACCTCGTCTACGTCGGCGACTGCGGGCCCAAGCCGAGCGGCGCGCCGATCTCCAGCGACCAGCTGATCCGCACGCTCGCGAAGCGCGGACACCGCGTCCGCACCCTCGCGCCCGAGCTCGAAGGCGGCGATCCGGACGTCGCGCCGTTCGACGCGGCTCGCCCGGAGGTCGAGGCGCATCACTACCCGGTGCCGCTCTACTTCGTGGACCCGTTCGAGCGTCCGCCGGTTCGCTGGGACGAGATGACGCGTGCCGGCGTGCGCGACGGGCTGGAGCGCCTGATCGCCGCGTCGCGGCCGGACGCGCTGCTGCTGCGCGAGCTGTGGCTGCCGTACGCGACGGAGACCGCACGCCGCTGCGGAATCCCGACGGTCGCGCTCGTACGCGGCAACCCTACCAGCGCGATCCTCGCCGGGGTCTTCCCGGACGACCTGCGCGGGCCGTTTCTCGAGCAGCTCGCGAGCGCGGACCGGATCGTCTGCGTCGCGCGGCACCCGCTCGAGGGACTCGAGGGGCTGGGCCTCGAACGGGCCAGCTGCATCGAGAACGCGATCGACGTCGAGCGCTTCGCGCCGCGGCCGCGCGACCGCGCGCTCGCGGCACGCCTGGCCGTGGCGGAGACCGACGTCGTGGCGCTGCACGCGGCGCAGATCAAGCCGATCAAGCGGCCGCTCGACATCGTGCGCTCGGCGGCGATCGCGCTACGGCACGCTCCGGAGATGCTCTGGATCGTCATCGGCGAGGGCAAGTCGCTCGACGAGACCAGGGCGCTCGCGACGGAGCTCGGCGTCGCGCACCGCTTCCGCTTCTTGCCGTTCGTCGACAACGACGCGATGCCGGCGTACCTGAGCTGCGCGGACCTCGTGCTGATGCCGTCGGAGCGCGAGGGAATGTCGCGCGTGTACCTGGAGGCGTTGGCATGCGCGAAGACGCTGGTCGCGAGCGACATCGCGGGCGCGCGCGAGGTGGTCGTGCACGAGGAGACCGGCCTCCTGCACCGCGGGGGCGACGTCGAGCACATCGCGGAGCTTACGGTCCGTGCGGCGCGCGACCCGGGGCTGCGCGAGGCGCTCGGACGGCGTGGCCGCGCGCGCGTCGTTGCGCGGCACGACATCCGGCAGGCAGTGGACCGCTACGAGGCGGTGCTCGCGACGCTCGTTCTCCCCGAGGGCACCGGCACCGCCGGCCATCCGAGATCCGACTAGCGAGCTCTCCCGAGGCGCGGACGGAGGGCGAAGTGCGTGCGCTCGCCGCGCATCGGCCCGGCGGGCTCGACGGCTTCGAGATCAGAGTCACGCCGCCGCCCGGTCTCGACCTCGACACCGCACGCCGCTACGCGGATCTCGGCGTGCACCGCCTGATCCCGTTCCGACTCGGCGGCGACGCGCAGGACGAGATCGACTTCGCCAAGCAGACCGCGGCCACGCTGATCGGCCGCGTCTGACCGACTCGAGACGCGCCTGCACACCGCGTGCGAGCCCCTCGAGCTCGTCGATGACCGCTTCCTCCGTCCTCGAGGTGGCGCACCGTCGAGACGTCTACCGCTGAGAGTCGGACGGATCATCACCCCGCCGCGGCACGACCCGCCGGTGCTCGCGAAGGAGCTGGATGGAGCGCCGTTCAAGCCGTGACGGCCCGCGCGTCAGCCGCGCAGCTCGTCGTCGACGTCGTACAGCGACGGATCGTCCGGCTCCGGCGCGTTCGCGAACCGGAGAATCGCCTCGACCGCACCCGCCGCGTCCGGCACGACGGTCATCAGCGTGCGGTTCTTCTCCTTCACCAGCGACGCATCGGCCATGCGATCGACGAGCGCCAGCAGCGGATCCCAGAAGCCCTGGTGATTGACGAGCACGAGCGGCTTCCGGTGCAGCACGAGCTGCCGCTCGACGAGGATCTCCGACAGCTCCTCGAGCGTCCCGTAGCCGCCGGGCAGGACGACGTAGGCATCCCCGCGGTGCGCGAGCCCGGCCTTGCGTGAGCGCATGTCGCCGACCGTCACGAGGTCGTGGATCGCGGCGTGCGCCACGCGCGCGAAGGTGTCGAGGATCACTCCCTCGACGCGGCCCCCGGCATCGAGGGCTGCATCGGCGAGGGCGCCCATGAGCCCGATGTTGGCACCGCCGTAGACCACGGCCCAGCCCTGCCGCGCGATGCCGTCACCCAGGGCACGCGCGAGCTGCAGGTGCTCCCCGGTCGCACTCGTCGAGGACCCTGCGTAGACGGTGACCGCGCGGACGTTCGGCATCGCGCTCTCTTCGCCCCGCGCGCGCGGCGGCGCAAGCCCGACCATCGCGACGGACGTCGACTCGTGCCCGCGACGGCATCGCGACGAACGCCGACCCGGGCACGTGACGGCATCGCGGCGGACGCCGACCCGGACCAGCGATGCCATCGCGGCGGACGCCGAGGAGCGCGCCTTGCCATCCCCCGCAGGCCGCGGTAGCCGACGCTCCGGCCATGGACCGCGCACGCTTCGTCTTCCTCGACCGCGACGGCACCCTCGTCCACGACGGCGGCTACGTGCACAAGGTCGAGGACTACCGGCTTCTCCCGGGCGTGGTCGAGGCGCTGCGGTCGCTGCGCGACGCGGGCTTCCGCTTCGCGATCGTCACCAACCAGAGCGGCATCGGCCGCGGGCTCTACACCGAAGCCGACTTCGAGCGCTTCCAGCGCCGCCTGCTCGACGACCTGGAAGCCGGCAGCATCGCGATCGAGGCGACGTACATGTGCCCGCACCTGCCCGACGCGCGCTGCACGTGCCGCAAGCCCGAGCCGCAGTCGCTGCTCGACGCGCGCGACCGCTTCGCGATCGACCTCGCCGCGTCGTGGGTGATCGGCGACCACGCGGTCGACGTCCGGCTCGCCGCCAACGCCGGCTGCGGCGGCATCCTGCTGCTCACCGGGCACGGCGCGGAGGAGCGCCACAAGCTCGGCGACACGCCGGTCGACGCGATCGTCGCCGATCTTCCCGCGGCGGCGCATCACATTCTGACGCACGAGCGCAGCGTCCGCTCCTGAGCGGACGCCGCGCCAAGCGAGACCATCGAGCGAACGTCAGACCACGAGGCCCGTGCGCGCCCCCGTGTACTTGCCGTCCTCCCACACGACGGCGCCGTTCACGACCACCTTGTCGATGCCGGTCGCGTGCCGTACGTAGCGGTTCGCGTCGCCCGGGACGTCGCGCACGAAGTCCTCGGTGCCGCGGTCGATGGTGTTCGGGTCCAGGATCACCAGGTCCGCCGCCTGCCCCGCCGCGATGCGGCCGCGGCCCTGGATGCCGAACGCGTCGGCGAGCTCGCTGGTGAGGCGCTGCACCGCGCGCTCGAGCGTGAACGCCTTCAGGTCGCGGACCCAGCGCCCGAGCAGGTAGCTGGTGTCGCCCGCGCCGCAGAACTGGGAGATGTGCGCGCCCGCGTCGCTCGCTCCGATGTGGATGTTCGGGTCGCTGAGGATCGCGGTCACGCCCTGCGGATCGACGTGCAGGAAGTTGGTCAGCGAGAACTCCGTCTCGAGGTCCTCCGACACCGCGAGGTCGAGCATCACGTCGACGACGTCGCTGCCGCGCTCGGCCGCGATCTCGGCGAGCCTGCGACCCTCGAGTGCCTTGTTCTCCGCGCGCGCGACGCGGCCGACGGCGAACACCTCGTCGAGCGTCGGAATGCCGAAGCGCAGCATGATGAACTGGTTTCTGAGCTCGGCCCGGCGCGCCGGATCGGCAAAGCCGGCGCGCCGCTCCTCGAGCGGCATGCGCATGACCTCGTTCCACGCCGGCATGCCCATCAGCAGGAACGACGTCTCGGAGAGCCGGATGTTGATGTCGAAGGTGCGCGGCATCGACTGGCCGTAGACGCGCGCGCCGCGCGCGTTCTCCTCGGCGAGCAGCTTCAGCGAGTCCGACCACAGGGTATTGCTCGCCGAGTGCACGATCGGCGCGACCGAGCACATCACACCCGCCTGACGCGAGATCTCCGCCATCTCCTTGATGTTCTCGAGCTGCTGCGGTGGATTGAAGAACACCGGCACGGTCTGGATGATGCCGCGGCCGACGGCCTTCATGGCCTTGCCCAGTGCTACGATCTCGTCGCGCGTCGCGAAGCGGCTCGGCACCGGCTTCATGTTCTCGTCCATGTCGACGTACGACGTGGAGAGACCCGCGGCACCCGCGCGAACCGCGTCCTGCAGGACGCCGCACATGCGCTCGATCTCCTCGGGCGTCGCGGCGCGCTCCTGCGCGGCGGCCCCCATCACGTAGCTGCGCAGCGCCGAGTGTCCGACGAGACCCGCGACGTTGATGCCGAGGTCCTTGCGGATGAAGTCGAGGTACTCGGGGTAGGTCTCCCACGTCCAGGGCACGCCCGCCGCAAAGGTCGCGAGCGGGATGTCCTCGATCTGCTTGAACATGCCGGCGAGCGCGCGCTGGTCTTCCCTCTTCACGGGGGCGAGCGACAGCGAGCAGTTGCCCATCAGGATCGTCGTCACGCCGTGCTCGATGCACGGCGTCGCGAGACGGTCCCAGCAGATCTGCGGGTCGAAGTGCGTGTGCACGTCGATGAAGCCGGGGGCGACCACCTGCCCCTTCGCGTCGATCTCGCGCGCGCCAGCGGGCAGCGTGCCCGGGGGCACGTCACCGACCGCGACGATCTTGCCGTCGCGCACCGCGATCGATCCGTCGCGGGCCGGCGCTCCCGTGCCGTCGACGATCCTCGCGTTGCGGATCAGGAGGGACGTGCTCGTGCCGTTCGCTGCCATGCCTGCGCTCCTTGCTAGAAAAAAAGTTCTAGGACGAGACCGAGTGAACCCGGAAACGGGCCGCGAGGCAAGCCCGGCCGGCGCGGCGCGGCGTCCGTCAGCGACCGTTCGCGTCGCGGAACGGCCGGTTGCCGTAGCGGTCGAGGTGCACGACCTCGCCCACCGGGCGCCGCGTGGTCGGCCCGTAGCGGCCCCTGGGCCAGCCGATCGGCACGACGGCACAGGGCGTCACGCTCCACGGCAGGCCGAGCGCCCGCCGCGCGAGGAAAGTGCTCCACAGCGGCAGCGTGATGAGCGCCGCGCCGAGCCCGGCGGAGCGCGCGGCCAGCAGCAGGTTCTGCACCGACGGGTAGATCGACCCGTAGTAGCTGCTCGACATGACCGGCGGGAACGGCAGGCGGGGCCCGCGCAGGCAGGCGACGATCACGACCGGGACCTCCGCGAAGTGGTCGGCCTGCCACTGCACCGCGTCCATCAGGCGGAGCATCTTCGGCTCGTTGCGGTTGAGCCAGCGCCCGATGCCGCCGTACAGATTCCACGCCTGCCGGTTGAGCGCGCCGAGGCGCTCCTTCACCGCGCGATCGCGGACGACGAGGAACTCCCAGTTCTGCGCGTTGCTGCCGGTCGGCGCGCGCAGCGCGAGCTCGATCAGCTGCAACACGATCGCGTCGTCGACCGGGTCGTCCTTGAGGCGACGGATCGCACGCTGGGTGCGCATCGCCTCGTCGAGAGGCATCGAGAAGAGGCCTTCGATCTGCTGCTCCGCGGTTGCCGACATGATTCCGACCTCCAGCCGCTTGACCTGAGGCAGGGATCCAAGCACGGAGGATCGGACCATGCCACTGCGCAAGCGAAGCGAGGGGTCGCCGACACCGGGCCTCGGCAACCTGCGGCGGATGATGCCGTACCTCATGCCGACGCGGAACGAGGCGTTCGTCCTGTTCTCGCAGGAGATCGACGCCGCGCCGACGCGAGCGCTCGCCGACCGGCTCAACGCCGAGCGCTCGCCGGACCGCCCGGTGACGCCGTTCCACATGCTGCTGCGCGGCCTGACGCGTGTCTTCGCCGAGTTCCCGCGCCTGAACCGCTTCGTCGTGGGCGGACGCCACCACGACCGCAACGGCATCTGGCTCGCGTTCAGTGCGAAGATGCGCATGGACCTCGACGCGCCGGTGTTCGCGCGCAAGATGCGCTTCTCGACCGACGAGTCGCTGGTCGAGATGGTCGATCGCATCTACGAGATCCTCGATGAGGGGCGCTCGGGGCGCGAATCGCCGAGCGATCGCGAGGTTCACGCGATCCTCCGGCTGTGGGGCCCGCTGCGCCATCTCGTCGTCCGGACAGGACGCTGGCTCGACGCGCTCGGGTTGCTGCCACAGGCGATGATCGACAACGACCCGCTGTACGCATCGGCGTTCGTCGCCAACCTCGGCAGTGTCGGACTCGACGCGGCCTATCACCACCTCTTCGAGCACGGCACGACGCCGGTGTTCGTGACCATGGGCCGCGTCCACCGCGCGCCGTACGTGCGCGACGACGGCTCGGTCGCGTCGCGCGAGGTCTTCGCGCTCAAGTACACCTTCGACGAGCGCACCGAGGACGGCTTCTACGCGGCCCGCGCGCTGGCGCGGCTCAAGGTCCTCCTCGAGGATCCGGCGCTGCTGTAGCCCGGGTGCCGTCAGCGAGAACCAGCGGCGCCGCTCCACGAGGTCGCGCGGCGTGCAGCCCGTCGCCGCACCGGGTCACCGACATCGGCGCCAGCTGCCCGATCGTTCAGGCCCGAAGCCTGCCCGAAACGGACCTGGATCGCGTCCGGAACCCGCTCTGCGAGGCCGCGGCCGGGCACGCCCCAGCCGCGCCCCGGGTCACGATCGTGCTGCGGCCTGACGCGGCCCCCGCTGGCGACCGCTGTCGCCCGAGGTCTCACAGGAGCGGGGCGAGCAGTCGCGCGAGGCGGTCGCCGGTCTTGTGACGCAGCGGACGCGCGCGCCACGCGTCCTTCGTGACCCGACAGGACCCGACGAGGTCGTTCTCGAACGTGGCGCGCATGCTGGCCGCGACGCCGTCCGACAAGACCACCACGTTGCACTCCGCGTTCCAGTGGAACGAGCGGTAGTCCATGTTGGTCGAGCCGACGACGGACACGTAGTCGTCGACCACGACGCTCTTCGCGTGCAGGATCGACGCGTCGTACTCGAAGATCGCGACGCCCGCGCGCAGCAGGCCCGCGAAGAATCCGTGCCCCGCGTGCCGCACGATCGGCACGTCGCTCCGCGCCGGGAGCAGGAGACGCACGTCCACCCCGCGCACCGCCGCGTCGCCGAGGAGGCGCGTGAGCGAGGACTTCGGCGCGAAGTACGAGTTGGTGATCCACACCGACTCGCGGGCGGCGCCGATGATCGCGCCGAGAACCGCCGCCGACTCCTCGTGGCCGCGCCCCGGGCGCGAGTCGAGCACCAGCACCGGTGCGGCCCGGGCGCGAGTCGAGCACCAGCACCGGTGCGGCCCGGGCGCGAGTCGAGCACCAGCACCGGTGCGCCCCGGGCGCGAGTCGAGCACCAGCACCGGTGCGGCCCGGGCGCGAGTCGAGCACCAGCACCGGTGCGCCCCGGGCGCGAGTCGAGCACCAGCACCGGTGCGGCCCGATGCTCGCCGGGCGCGAGCGGCAGGATCTCGAATGGTGTTCCGCCGGCGCGGGCCCAGCCTTCCGCGAACACCACCGCCATCTCCCACGCAGGCGCGCCGGTGACGCGCACGTGCGAGTCGCGCCACGCGTCGAACGCGGCGCGCGGCGGTGCGCCGTACTCGTTGCCGATGTTCATCCCGCCGGTGAACGCGACGTTGCGGTCCGTGACCAGGATCTTGCGGTGGTCGCGGTAGCCCTGGTTCCAGAGCCGCGGGAACAGCGGGTGGAAGAGCCGGACGTCGACGCCGCGGTCGCGCAGCGTTCGCCAGAACGCACGCCGCGTCGAAAACGAGCCGAAGGCGTCGGCGAGGACGCGCACCGCGACACCGCGCGACGCGGCTGCCGCCAGGTCGGCCGCGAGCTCGCGCCCGACCTCGTCGTCCTTGAAGATGTACGACTCGAGCAGGACCTCGTCGCGCGCGGCGAGAATCGCGTCGCGCATCGCCGAGAAGGCGTCGTGGCCGCGGAAGTACGGCTGGACGTCCGTCGCGGGCAGCAGCGGGGCGCCGTCGATGCGGCGCAGCAGGTTCTCGAAGCCCGGATCGCGCACGCCCCGCGGCAGTGTCGACGCGATCGTCGCGACGTGCGGCGCGCGCAGCTCCGGCGGCAAGACGTGTCCGACGATCGGGCGCGGGATGGCACGGAATCGCCGAACGGCACGAGAGCGGCAGGCGCGCGACATCGCGGCAACCCGTCAGCACGCGCCGGAGCCGTGCGTTGAGTGCGGGCCGCGACCGTCGTACAGGGAAGCGCGGAGGACCCATCGCGTGAGCACGGTTCGCATCGAAGACCACGACGCCGGCGTCCGGCTGCTGACGCTCGACCGACCACCCGCCAACGCGATCGACGAGGAGCTGCTCGCCGACCTCGCCGCGGCCTGCACCGCCGCGAAGCACGACGACGCGGTCCGTGCGGTGGTCCTCACCGGCGCCGGACGCTTCCTGAGCGCCGGCTTCGACCTGCGCGTGGAGCGCCGCGAAGACGCTGACGCGGACCGGCTCGCGGAGCTCTACCGCGACGCACACCTCGCACTCCTCGAGCTGCCCAAGCCGACGCTCGCCATGGTGCACGGTCACGCGATCGCCGGCGGGCTCGTGCTGGCACTCGCCTGCGACTACCGTCTCGGCCTCGACGGCGACTACAAGGTGGGGCTCAACGAGGTCTCGATCGGCGCGTCGTTCCCGCGCGTCGCGATGGAGATCGTTCGCCTGCGCCTGACGCACGCGCGCGCCGCCGAGCTGCTGCTCGGCGCGGCACTCTACCCCGCGAGCCAGGCGCTGCGGCTCGGCATCGTCGACGAGCTGCTGCCCGCCGACAAGCTCGAGTCGACGGTCCTGCGCCGCGCGGCGCGCATGGGTGCCTTCCCGCGCGAGTCGTACGCACACACCAAGGCCGCGCTGATCGCGGACGCGGTGCGGCACGTCCGCGCGGAGACGCCGGAGGAAGCCCGCGCCGCGACCGCCGTGTGGACCACGGAGGAGAGCCGCGCGGCCCGTGCGGTGCAGCGGAAGAAGCTCGAGGGCTGAGAGCTCGTGAATCCATCCCCGGACCGAGCTGGGAGGGTGTCGATTCACGGACTCCGAGGGTGGTGCGCCAAAAAAAAATAGCGTTGACCGCTGGGCAACCGACTCCGTAGACCATGTCGTCGATGACCTGTGCCCGGATCGCGCTGCTGCTCGCCCTGGCTCTAGCCACCCTCCCACCCTGCGCGCCGGTCGCGCGAGGCGACGATCGCTGCGCCGGCGTGCTGCAGGACGATGTCTGCGCCGAGGCGACCGGCTCCTGCCCCGCCGTTCCGCCGCCGCTCGGTCCGACCGCGAGTGCGTGGCCGATGTTCCAGCACGACGTCCAGCACACCGGACGCAGCCCGCACGATGGCCCGACGTGTCCGAACGTCGCCTGGACGCGCAAGCTCGCTGGCAAGATCCTCTCCGCACCGGCGCTCGGCGGATCCGCGGAGGGCGACGCGCTGCTCGTCGCGGCGGCGAAGTACCCGCTGTGCGCGCTCGACACGGCGACCGGCGACGTCCGCTGGTGCGACGCCGGGCAGCAGGGCAAGCTGCCCGACGTCTCGTCGCCCGCGCTCGGCAACGGCGGCCTCGCCTACGTCGGCACGCGCGACAACGACTTCTGGGCGATCACCGTGCCGCCGCCAGCCGCGAGCCAGGCGAGCGTCGCGTGGCGGCAGAAAATCTGCACCGACGGCGACGTCAGCACGTCGCCGATCCTCGACGACGACGGCGTGGTCTTCATGGGCTCGAACTCGCTCGCCGGCGGCACGCTGATGGCGATGTGCCCCGGAACGGAACGCCGCGTGAAGTGGTGCGTCAATCCGCTCGGCGGCACGCTGCGCAACGTCTCGCCCGCGCTGAGCCCGGCGCACGACCGGCTCTACGTCACCTACCTCGGCGCCGTGCTGGTGGCGCTCGACCCGGCGAGCGGCGCCGTCCTCTGGCGACTTCCGCTGCAGACGCAGCGCAACAACCTGCGCTCGCCGAACTACACGCCGGTCGTGCACCCGGTGACCGGAACGATCTATGTCGGCCTCGACGGCGGCCTGTTCGCGGTCGACCCGGGGCCGCTCGCCGGGCCGCCGCTACCGGCAACGACGCTGCTCGCGACGCGCGACACCACGCGCGAGCGCATCCAGTCGCCGCCCGCGCTCGACGTCGGCCGTGCGCGGCTCTACGTCGGCGCCTCGCGCGGCAACCGCAGCACCTTCTACGCAGTCGGCCTCGATGGCACGCCCGTGTGGAGCCGCACCGACCTCGGGCACGGGCGCTTGCGCAACACGCCACCCGTGATCGACGCGAGCGGCCGCGTCTACGTCGCGCTCGACCGCTCGGTGTTCGCGCTCGACCCGGACGACGGCCACACGCTGTGGCGGCTCGACCTCGCGTCGCGGATCGCGTCGTCGCCGATCGTCGCGCCCGGGCGCATCTACCTCGGCACGACGAACAGCACCGTCGTCGCCATTGGCGATTGTCCCTGAGCGAGACGTCCGCGCCTACGCTGCGTGCGGCACGCGGGCGGTGCGGGGCTCGACGCGCGTGGTGGATCTCGCAGCCGACGGAGCGAGGCGTCCCCGCCGCGGCAGCCAGAACGCGTAGCAGGCGAGGAAGGGGAACGACCCGTGCACGCCGAGCAGCGTCGCGATGCCGAGCTGCATCGCGAACAGTGTGCCAATGACGGCACCGGCGACCCAGCCGCCGAGCAGCGCGAGCGGTGCGCCAGCCTCGGCGACGATCGTCGTCACCGCGAGCATCGCGCACGCGAGCGGGCTCTCCGCGACGCGCAGGCCCAGAGCAGGCAGCGCGCGGTCGTTCGCGTAGTGCGGCGCGAGCAGGATGGCGCGCATGTTGTCGGCCGACATCCAGCCGAGGCCGCCTTGCCGCAGCTTCGCGATGCCGGCCGCGAAGAACACCAGCACGAGCAGGAGGCGTGCCGCCTCGATCGGCCAGCGGTACTCGCCACTCGGCGGTGGCGGGGCGACGCCGCGACGGCGGCGCAGCCATGCGTCCATCGACCACGCGTCGCCCGCGCGGGCGAGCGCGAGCACGCCCATCGTCAGCACCAGCAGTCCGCTCCAGTGGTCGATCTTTCCGAAGCACTGCGGCAGCCCGAGAACGTAGATGCCGAGCACGAACGCCGTGCCGCATGCAGTCCGCGTGCAGAGCCCGACGCACGCGAGCAGCACCGCCACGGCGAAGGTCGCGTCGAGAAGGGTTAGAACGGCAGCCGGTGCCACGCCGATGCGCAACAGTGCGAACAGATCGGTCGGCATCCAGAACACGTCCGGCACGTCGGCCCACGGCGCGCTCCGCGCCTGCGGCACCACGCGCAGCAGCATGCAGCCGAAGAACAGGACGCGACACAAGCCGAGCGGCTGCGGGCGTGCCGGAGCGAACCAGCGCGCGTCGAGCGCGCGTGCGAGCCGCGTCGGCAGCGATGCGGTCGCGGCGCTCATCGCGACACTCATCGCGACACCTCGGCGATCAGGCGGCGCGTATCCGGTGCGTCGCGGTTCGCCGCACCGCTCGCGAGCGGCCACACCAGCTCGTAGAAGCGCAGCCCGTCGAGCTCCGGCCCGTCGTGCGCGGACGCCGCACGCAGCGCATCGTAGCGGGCGAGGCTGGCGGCGAGCGCCGCACGCCGCCACCGTGGCGCGTCGTCGCGCCGCCCGAGCCGACGGAAGGCCGTCATCAGCCGCGCCTCGTGGAACGGCGCCAGGTGGACGGGCACGACAAGGTCGACCTCCCGTCCGTCGCGCACCCCGACGACGCGCTTCAGGCGCACCTCGGGCGCGCGCAGCTCCGCGAACATCGAGTAGCTCGAGAACGGCCAGTGGTCGCCGTCACGGATCACGTCCACCGCCGACGCGAGCGTCACCAGCGCGGCGAGGACGATCACCAGCGCGCGGCGGGCGCGGCCGATCGGCGCCGTCGTCTGCACGGGCGACGGTCGACGATCCGCATCGGGCGTACTCGGTTCGGCGGGCATCGGGACTTCCAGGGTGTGAAACCGCGCCGGGATGGCGCGTGACGCCGGTGCCGTGCCGGCGCGCGTACACGCTACGCCCGGCGTCGCTCGCCGATCAAGTGCAAACTCTTGATCTGCAAACTCTTGGTCGTGCAACTTCCCGATCGGGGCCGGTGGGCGGCCCGGTGCCCCCCTGCGTTCGCGGGGCCCACCGCCCTCGGGCTGGCAGGCGCCGCGGTCGCTCGGGCTCAGCCCGGCCGACGGCCCCGGACAGCCGGCCCTGCGCCGGTACGGCACCGTGGCGGCAGCGTGGCGAAGGTGCCGGATTGGGCTAGAAGGAACGGCGATGGAACAGCCCGCACCACCTTGCCCGGCCTCGCCACCCGACGCGACACCGCCCGCCGACCTGGCGTTCGGCGCGTTCAGCGACCGCGGCCCGTGGGTGGTCGACCTCGCCCACCTGCCGTGGCGCGCCGACACGGCTGCGCTGCGCGCGGCCGCTCGCGCCGAGGTCCCGGTGCTGACGAAGAAGCGCCGCCTGCCGCCGCTGCGGCGCTTCGTCGAGGCCGGCGGGCTGGTCGGCGCCGCGCTCGCCGGCTGGCGGCTGCGCGAGTACCGGAAAGAAGGCGGCCCCGAGTCGCGCGCCGGGCTGTCGCGCCGGTTGCGCCGTGCGTTCGAGCGCCTCGGTCCCGCCTACATCAAGCTCGGCCAGATCGTGTCGTCGGGCCAGGGGATCTTCCCCGACGAGCTGGTCGACGAGTTCAAGCTGTGCCGCGACCAGGTGCCGCCGGAGACCTTCGAGACCGTCCGCCGCGTCGTCGAGGAGGACCTCGGCCGCCCGCTCGAGGACGTCTTCGCGAGCTTCGACCGCCAGTGCCTCGCCGCCGCGTCGATCGCGCAGGTGCACGCGGCGACGCTGAAGACCGGCGAGGAAGTCGTCGTGAAGGTGCAGCGGCCGCAGGTTGCCCGCCTGGTCCGCCTCGACATCGAGGCGATGGCGTGGATCGCACCACACCTCGTCGGCAAGATCCCGGTCGCCGCACTCGCCAACCCGCCCGCGCTGGTCGAGCTCTTCGCCGAGACCATCGTCGAGGAGCTCGACTTCCGCCTCGAGGCCGAGAACATGCTCGACATCGCGCAGGTGCTGCGCGACGCGCAGCAGACGGTCATCGTCGTGCCGCGCCCGCACCCGACGCTGGTCACGCGGCGCGTGCTCGTCATGGAGCGCCTGCGCGGCTTCAAGTACGAGGACGTGGACGCGATGCGCGCCGCCGGCATCGATACGGAAGCCGTGCTGCGCTCGATGCTGATCTGCTTCCTCGAAGGCGCGATGATCTACGGCGTCTTCCACGGCGACCTGCACGGCGGCAACCTGTTCGTCATGGAGGACGGCCGCGTCGCGCTCTTCGACTACGGCATGACCGGCCGCATGAACGACAAGGAGCGCACGGCGTTCCTGCGCATGATGATGACCGGCGCGGCCAACGACGTGAAGGGACAGCTCGCCGCGTTCCGCGACCTCGGCGCGCTGCCGGAGGACGTCGACATCCGCGGCCTCATCCGCGACCTCAAGATCGACCAGCCGGTGCGCGACCCGACGAAGATGTCGGGCGAGGAGCTGATCGGCGAGATCCGCGAGATCCTGAAGGCCCTGCTGTCGCGCGGCGCGAAGCTGCCGAAGCACCTGATGCTCTACGTCAAGAACATGATCTTCATCGACGGGGCGATCGTGCGGCTGGCGCCCGACATCGACCTCTTCGCCGAGGTCGGCAAGGTCTACGGCTACTTCGCGATGCGCCACGGCGCGCGCATCATGAGCGAGATCGGCTTCGACGCGATCTCGAACGCGTTCGACCCGACGGTGCTGCGCGCGCAGCTGGGGCTCGAGGACGGCGTCGCGACGCTGTCGCACCGCGAGCTGCGCGAGCGCCGCAACGTCATCCAGAAGCGCGTCGAGGATGCCGGCGGCCTGCCCGTCGTCGACGAGAAATGATCGAGGAGTGAGGGCTTCGCCCGAGCGACGAGGCCCATCGGAGGAGCGCAGCACGGTGCAAGCCGCGCGAGCACCGCACGGGGGCGAACGTCAATGAGCAACGGTAGCGCGACACACGCGCAGGAGCACGGAGGCTACGTCTTCCAGGGACGAACGGTGACGATGCCCGTCGAGGTGCGCGACGCGGCCTCCGGTGCGGTGACCTACCTCGTGAACGCGAGCGTCGCGCGCTCGCTGCTGCCGGGCCCCGAGCTCGACGTGGTCGAGGTCCTGCCGGGCCAGGCGCTGTTCTCGATCGCCATGATCGACTACCGCGACAACGACCTCGGCGACTACAACGAGGTGTCGCTCGCCTTCTTCGTGCGGAAGAAGGGCGAGAGGCCGGCGCTCGGCGTGCCCTTCCTCGGCAGCGTCGTGGACTTCTTCCGCAACTCTCTCGCGACCTGGATCTGGAAGCTGCCCGTGGACCAGAGCTTCACCTGCGAGGCCGGCTGCGGCATCTGGGGCTTCCCGAAGACCGTCGAGCAGATCGACTTCGAGGACGCGGGCGGACGCCGCACCTGCCGCCTCGTCATGGACGGCCGGCACGTGCTCACGCTGAGCGTGCCGCGCGGCGGCACGCGCACGCTGCCCGAGGCGCCGATGACGACGTACTCGTACCTCGACGGCCGCCTGCACCGCACGGCCTTCACGCCGAAGGCCAGCGGCGTCGGCTTCGGCCTCGGCGGCGCCGACCTGATCCTCGGCACGCACCCGCTCGCCGATACGCTGCGCGCGCTCGGGCTGCCGCGCACGGCGCTGATGCACGTGTGGATGGAGCACCAGAGCGCGACGTTCGAGGTGCCGGCGCGGGCGTAGCCTGCGCGCTCGTCGCACGAGCCGATCGCCGCGATGCCGCCGTCGAGCAGCATGAGCGCCCGCCGCCACGCCCCCGCCGCCGAGCGCAACCGCGAGCCGATCCTCGGCGTGCTGCGGCGCGTGCTGCCCGCGCGCGGCACGGTCCTCGAGATCGCGAGCGGCACGGGTCAGCACGTCGCGCACTTCGCGGCGGCGCTGCCGGACCTCGTCTTCCAGCCGAGCGATCGCACCGATCAGGACTTCGCATCGATCGTGGCCTGGAGCGCCGACGCGGATCGGGCCACCGTCCGCCCGCCGATCGTCCTCGACGTGACCGCCGACCCGTGGCCCGCGGCGGTCGGCACGCCGGACGCGATCTTCTGCGCCAACATGATCCACATCGCCCCCTGGGAGGCGTGCCTCGGCCTGCTGCGCGGCGCCGGCGCGCGGCTCGCGCCCGGCGGCGTGCTCGTCACATACGGGCCGTACACGATCGGCGGCGCGCACACCGCACCCAGCAACGAAGCCTTCGACCTCGACCTGCGCGCCCGCGACCCGCGCTGGGGCGTGCGCGACCTCGACGAGGTGGCGCGCGTCGCGGCCGGGCACGGGCTCGAGCTCGAGGAGCGCGTCGCCATGCCGGCGAACAACCTCACGGTGGTGTTCCGCCGCACCGCCAGTCGCTGACGCGACGGGCGCACGCTCTGCCTCCGCGCTGCGGTCGCGCCGGTGGCCGATGCTGGGCTGACGGCGCGGCTGCGCTGGCGATCGCGCGAAGGTTGACGCAGCTCGACCGATCCGCACCTTCTTCTGCGGTGCACGCGAAGCGCTCGACGCCGCTCGCCGCCCGGCTCCTGCTGGGCGTTGCTCTCACCCTGACGCTGCCGGGCGCCGCTCGCGGCGCCCTCGTCGCGAGCGAGCTGCAGCAGGCGCTCGACGATCTGGTCGCAACGCCGGGCGGACCGCCGGGCGCGATCGCGGTGGTCTAGGTCGGCAACCGGCTGCAGGTCTTCACGGCCGGGATCGGCGACCTCAGCTCGCGGCGGCGCATGCGGCCGACCGATCACATGCGCATCGCGAGCGTCTCGAAGGCGTTCAGCGGCGCGGTCACGCTGTCGCTGGTCGCGCGCGGCGTCCTGTCGCTCGACGACACGGTGGGCGCCCTCGTGCCGGGCTTCAACCCGGACTGGGACGACGTCACGCTGCGCTGAACCACACGAGCGGCATCCCGACCTTCACGACCAACCAGGACTTCTTCGATCGTCTGATCGCCTACCCGCGCGTTCCGGTGCCGCCGCGCCAGCTCGTCGAGTACGTCGCCGGCGAGGATCTCGCGTTTCCGCCGGGCAGCGCCTACGCGTACTCGAACACCGAGAACATCCTCGTCGGCCTCATGGTCGAGGCCGCGACCCGGCGCTCGTACGAGCACCAGCTCGGGTCGCGGGTCGTCGGCCCGCTCGGCCTGCGTGGCACGAGCCTCCCCGCGGGCTTCCGCATGCCGCGGCCGTTCATCCACGGCTACGCCACCGAGCCGGGCCTCGAGCCCGAGGACGAGAGCGAGATCGTCGCCGCGGGCTACACCTGGGCCTCGGGCGGCATCGTCTCGACGCCCTTCGAGCTGAACCGCTTCGTCCGGGCCTACGCCGGCGGCAAGCTGTTCGGCGGCGCCGTGCGCGCAGCACAGCTCACCTTCGTCGAGGGCGGCAGCTCGGACCCGCCGGGACCGGGCACGAACGCGGCCGGGCTCGGCATCTTCCGCTACGCGACCGACTGCGGGACGCTCTACGGCCACACCGGAAACCTCTTCGGCTACACGCAGTTCATCGGTGCGACCGGCGACGGACGGCGCTCGACGGTGGAGTCCGCCAACGCGCAGCTGAGCCCCGACCTGAAACCCGAGGTGTGGCAGAAGCTCGCGCTCGCGAACGAGCGCGCGGCCTGCGCGGCGCTGGCGCACTGAGGTACCGGCGCCGCGTCCACGCGCACCGCGGGGGCTTGCCCCGCGGCGGCAGACCCGGCCGGCGCCGAAGGCACGCCGGCGCGGCTCAGACCTGCCGCCCCGCGAGGTGGCCGTCGAAGATCGCGCGGTCCGCGGGCCGCACCGCGACGGCGTCGCCGACGCGGATCAGCTCGGGGACGCGGCCGCGCAGCGCGAAGTACAGCTCGTCACACGGCAGCCCGTGCGTGCGGATCACGACGTGGTCCGCCGCGACCTGCTCGGTCCGGCGCGACAGCACGTCCATCACCGTCGCCTCACCCGGACCCACCGCGACCAGCGCCGTGTTCGGGCGCCAGCGCAGCCCCGCCTGCACCGCACGCGCGAGCGCGTACGACGCCGTCTCGCGGTCGAGCACCATCGGCGACGCGAGCGGCGTCACGACGCTGGTCTCGCGTCCGCTCGCCGCGAGCAGCTCGCCGAGGCCGATCGCCTCGATGAAGCCGACCGCGTCGAGGATCAGCACGCGCTGTCCCAGCGACTGCCAGCGCCGCAGCGCCTCCTCGTGGTCGAGCACGTGCGCCTGCTCACCGCCCCGCACCGGCAGCGGGTGCGACTTGGTCGGCAGGTCGCGCACGGCACGGCCGCCCGTCGCGACGATCACCGCGCCGGGCTCCAGCGCCAGCACGCCGTACTCGGTCGCGTCGCTGCCGAGGCGGACCTCGACCCCGCGCCGCGCGCACTCGCCGACGCGCCACGCCGCGAGGTCGGCGATCTCCTCGCGCCCGGGCAGCGAGGCCGCGAGCGGGATCTTGCCGCCGAGCCGCGGGCCGCGCTCGAGCAGGATCACCTCGTGGCCGCGCGCCGCCGCGACCCACGCAGCCTCGAGCCCGGCCGGTCCGCCGC
>VGTK01000035.1 GCA_016874715.1 Deltaproteobacteria bacterium
ACGCACCGCCACCGCCGCCCGAGCCCCACCGGCACCAACCCCTCCGCGAAGCCCGAAGGGCAAGCGGCCGAGCCGTCAGGCGAGCCGGCGGAGGAAGCTTCACCGCGGCTGCGCCGCGGTGAAGGAGGGGGACAGAGTCCCCCTCAATTCAACTGATACGTCGCCCGGAGCCACACCTCGTCGCGGTCGCGGAACAGGCCGAGTCCCGCCGAGAAGCCGTTGTTCTCGCTTCCGAAGGTGTGGATGTTGACGTACCGCGCGCTGAAGATGAAGGAGTCGCTCATCCGGAACGCGATGTCGGGGAAGATCGCGAGGGCACCGCGATTGTTCATCACCGCGGTGATGCCCGCGGGGACCTTGCCGTGCAGCCAGTTCGACTCGAGGTGCGTCTGGAAGAAGAAGTCGAACGCGCCTTGATTGACGAAGTCGCACGGTCCCGGCTGCCCGTTGCAGCCGGTGGTGATCGACCCGGCCGGCGCACCGCCCTTGCCGGCGCGGATCAGCGCCGAGGGCTTCAGGATGCCGCTCGCGCGGTAGTCCTTCGTGGCGGTCTCGTCGGGGTTCGCGGTGAACACGAACGACGTCACCCAGATGAACGAGTTCGACTCGTTCAACCACGGGATGAAGACGTTGCGATCGACGCCCAGCTCGCCACGGATCAGATTGATCTCGTCGTAGTGTCCACAGGTCTTCGAGTTCTTGACGGCACCGGGCGCGTTGCACGCAGCGCTGAGACCCGCGGTGATGTTCGTGTCGACGCGAAAGCCGGGCGTGTTATTGAACACCTCGACCTCGGCACGAACGATCGAGTTGAGGAAGGACGAGAAGAAGGTCGACGCGACGCCCGCGACGTTGATGAGCGGCGCCTCGACCGAGGTCACCAGGCGGCCGGTGTCCGCCGAGACACCCAGGTTGATCGCCACCGGCTCGGTCGGGAAGGTCTTGTAGAACCAGACGCTGGTCGTGTAGTCGCGCGCGATCACCGTCTGGAAGCGGACGCCCCAGCGCGAGTTGCCGAAGCGCATCCCGGGTCGGCGCTGGAACACCTCGACGCCGGGTCCGGGCGCCGGCGGCGGCGCGGAGTACGGGCTCGCACTCTGCATCTGCAGTGGGGAGATGGTCGTGTCGACCTGCCCGGGGACGATGTACGTGTCGAGGAGACCGCTCGAGAACGGCCCGATGTCGCTGAACAGCTCGTAGGTGCCGCGGATCGTCCACAGCGGGATGCGCGACTCGTCGAGATCGAGGAACACGCCGGGAACGATGGTGGTATCGAACGGATTGTTGGCGTCGAGGAGACCAATGGTATCCGCCTCACCCCAGGAGATCGCCTGACGGCCGATGCGGAAGAACACGGGGCCCTTCGAGATGTTCACGTAAGCTTCGTTGACGCGGTAGCGGTGCCCGTAGATGTCGCGCACGTTGCGGCGGAGCGCGTTGCCCGCGAGGGCCTGCTCGCGGGTGTCCCCTTTGGTCTGGAAGGCGCCGTTCGGGCCGCGATTGAACTTGATGTCCGCCGCCGCCTGCGCGTACTGGTCGGGGCCGTAGTCGTAGAGGCCGTCGTAGAAGCCCCACAGCGCGAGGCGGCCGCTCAGGTCGTCGAGCCAGCCGGACGGCAGGAACGACGTGAACTTGGCGTCGAGCTCCGGGTTCGCGAAGGTCCGGTTCCGCATCATCTGCCCGGTGAACTTCTCGGGGCTGGTGACGAACTTCTGGCTGTCCTGCATCGCCACGCTGAGCTGCGAGTAGGCGCGGAGCCGCAGGCTGAAGTTCTGGTCCTCGTCGAGGTACAGGGCGTCCGCGCGTCCCGCCGTCGCGACAGCGCCCAGCACCACGGCGCAGGCGATCCCGAGAAGCCGCCGGCCGACCGTATCGATGCGACACCGAACGTCCATAAGAGCTCCCTTCAGGCCCGCGGGTTCAGTCGTTCGCCCGACCACTTCGAGCGCGGCGATCACTATGGGCGGCCCGTTGCGGATGTCAACGGATGACCCGGAGGAATCGCCGCGTGCTGCGGCGCATCGCCCGCGCGCCGTCTCGCGTGTCGGCGCTTGCCGCCGCCGTCACCCGCCTGCCAAGCTCGCGCGCATGGACCTGACGCTCGATCCCGCGAAGGCGGCGCTGCTCGTCGTCGAGCTGCAGAACGACATGGTGCACGAGTCGAACCTCGAGAAGCAGGGGCTCGGCTCGGCATTGGCATCGGCCGTGCACCGGCGCGGGGTGCTCGACAAGGTCGGCGCCCTGCTGTCGATCGTGCGCCGGGTGGGCGTCCCGGTGCTCTACGTCAACGTCGCGAACAAGCCCGGCTTCCCGCGCCCGAAGGCGCGCATCTATCAGCTCGCCGGCAAGCGCGGACCGTCGCTCGTCGAAGGCACGTGGGGCGCGGAGATCCACCCGGCGGTAGCCGCCGCACCGTCGGATTTCGTCTTGACGAGAACGACGTCGGTGGACGGCTCGTACGGCACCGGACTGTACTCGATCCTCGCGCAGCTCAAGCGCGAGCAGCTCGCGGTGTGCGGGATCTCGACCACGATGGCCGTCGAGGGCATCGTCCGGGCGTCGCTCAACCGTGGCTACGAGATGTTCGTGATCGAGGACTGTTGCGCGGGCGTGCCGCAGGAATGGCACGACTGGTCGATCCGCAACACGCTCCCGCTGCTCTCGACGATCACCAGCGGCACCGACGTGATGGCGGTGCTGGAGCGCGCGGCGGGCGGGACGAGCTGAACGGCGTTCCCGAGATCTCGCCGAGGGGAGGCGCGGCCGCCGCCCCCCGCGGCAAGGCCGCGCCGGCCCACTCCCCCGCCCGACGCCGCTCGCTCTCTTCGCTGCGCGACTACTTCTTCGCCGACGGGCGCGGCGACAGGTCCATGTCCGGCGGCGGCACGTCGGGCAACTTCCACCGGATGTAGGGCTTCTCCTTCAGCTCGTGGTACGCGTTGGCCATGTCGATGGCCTCCTCGAACGCCTTCTTGAAGCCCTCGAAGTCCTTGGCCTCTATCGGCCCCTCGAGCGCCTTCCAGTTCTCCGCCATGTACTGGTTCAGAGCCTCCTCGTGCTTCGGTCGCATGAACGCGCCGAGCTCCATGAGGCCCTTGATCTCCTTGTACTGGAACTTCGCCATGGGCCAGTTCTGCTCCTTGGCGGCGTAGTACAGCTTCCACGTGCGGGCACCCACCTCGGGCATGATGCGCGCGAGACCCGGCTGGATCGTGGCCAGGTCCTCGATGGTCATCGAGTTCTTGCCGCTCCAGAAGCTCAGGGCTTTGACTTTTGCTTCGAGTTCCTCGTCCGTCATGAAGCGCTCCTTGGCCGCAGGTCTGTACCGGGGGCTACATTGGTGTGCCGAAGCCATATCGAACGCGTCCCCGATCTTCCACCTTCGTCGCGCGGCCGGTGCTCCGTGCAGCCGCCGTGACGTGCTAGAAGGGCCGCCATGAAATACCGGAGCTGGTTCCAGTGCATCGACCCAGGCTGCGGCGAGACCTACGACATCTTCGACGTGGTCTACCGGTGCCGGAAGTGCGGTGAGCTTCTCGAGGTGACGCACGACGAGGCGCGCCTCGGCCGGACGAGTGGCGAGGCCTGGAAGAAGGTGTTCGACCAGCGCATCCACTCGACCACCTGGCCCTACGGGTCCGGAGTCTGGTGCCGGAAGGAGATGGTCCTGCCGCAGCTCTCCGACGAGAACGTCGTCAGCATGTTCGAGGGCGGCTCGAACCTCTTCTGGGCCGAGCGCTTCGGTCGCGAGATCGGCGTGCCCGACCTGTGGGTCAAGCAGTGCGGCAACTCGCACACCGGGTCGTTCAAGGACCTCGGCATGACGGTCCTCGTCAGCGTCGTGAAGGAGATGCGCGCGCAGGGCCAGAACATCCCGGCGGTCGCGTGCGCCTCGACCGGTGACACCTCGGCGGCGCTGGCCGCGTACTGCGCGGCGGCCGACATCCCCGCCGTCGTGCTGCTGCCGCGCAACAAGGTCTCGCTCGCGCAGCTCGTGCAGCCGATCTCCAACGGCGCCATCGTACTTTCGCTCGACACGGATTTCGACGGCTGCATGCGCACCGTCCAGGAGCTGACCGAGCGCGAGAACATCTACCTCGCCAACTCGATGAACTCGCTGCGCATCGAGGGCCAGAAGACCGTCGGCATGGAGATCTGCCAGCAGTTCGACTGGGAGGTGCCGGACACGATCATCATTCCCGGCGGCAACCTCGGCAACGTGAGCGCGCTCGGCAAGGGCTTCCTGCTGATGGAGCGCCTGGGGATGATCAGCCGCCGGCCGCGCATCGTGGTGGCGCAGGCGGAGCACGCGAACCCGCTGTACCTGGCCTACAAGAAGGGCTTCCGCGAGTTCGAGCCGGTGCAGGCGAAGACCACGCTCGCGAGCGCGATCCAGATCGGCAACCCGGTGAGCTACAAGAAGGCCGTGCGCACGCTGCAGGAGTTCGAGGGCATCGTCGAGCAGGCGAGCGAGGAGGAGCTGGCCGACGCCTCGGCGCAGGCGGACCGCACGGGCATGTTCAACTGCCCGCACACCGGCGTGGCACTCGCCGTCATGCTGAAGCTGCTCGCGCGCGGCGACATCAAGCGCGACGAGCGCGTGGTGGTCATCTCGACCGCGCACGGGCTGAAGTTCGCGGACCAGAAGGCGGCGTACCACCAGAGGCAGATCGCAGGGATCGCCTCGCGCCATGCAAACCAGCCGATCGAGCTGCCGAACGACGTCGGCGCCGTTCGCGACGCTCTGCTGCGCCGCATCGACGCGCTGGCTCCGAAGGGCGCGGAGCGCGCATCGTGAGCAAGCCCGAGTCGCCGAGCCCCGGACGCGACCTCCTCACCACCGCGATCCACGGTGGCGAGAGGCGCCCGCGCCCCGGCAACGCGATCACCACACCGATCTTCCAGACCGCGACCTACGTGTTCCGCGATACCGCGGAGCTCGTCGACTACATGTCCGGCAACACCGAGCGCGAGGAGTACGGGCGCTACGGCAACCCCACGCAGCGCGTCGCCGAGCGGAAGTGCGCCGCCCTCGAGGGCGCGGAGGACGGCCTGGGCTTCGCGAGCGGCATGGCGGCGATCACGACCACGCTGTTCGCCGTGCTGAGCCAGGGGCAGCACGTGATCATGACGGACGACTGCTACCGGCGGACGCGCCAGTTCTGCCGCGGCATGCTCGGCAAGTTCGGCGTCGATGTGACCATCGTCGAGACCGGCGACTACGCGGCGCTCGAGGCCGCCGTCACACCGCGGACGCGCGTGCTGATCAGCGAGTCGCCGACCAACCCGTACATGAAGGTCGTCGACCTCGACCGCATCGCCGACGTCGCGCGCCGGCACCGTCTGCTGACGATCATCGACTCGACCTTCGCCACACCGGTCAACCAGCGGCCCATCGAGCACGGCATCGACCTGGTCCTGCACTCGGCCACGAAGTACCTCGCCGGACACAACGACGTGCTTGGTGGCATGATCCTCGGACGGCAGGAGACGATCGCCGCGATCCGCGACTGTCAGGGCGTGCTCGGCGGCATCCTCGACCCGCACGCGGCCTACCTGCTGATCCGCGGGCTGAAGACGCTCCCTCTTCGCGTGGAGCACCAGAACGCGAGCGCGATGCGCATCGCCGAGATGCTCGACGCACACCCGAGGGTCGACCGCGCGCACTACTGCGGCCTGCCCTCGCATCCCGGGCACGAGATCGCGCGCCGTCAGATGAAGGGCTTCGGCGGCGTGGTCAGCTTCGAGATCAAGGGCGACCTGGATGCGACGTCGCGCGTGGTGGACGCGGTGGAGATCCCGCAGATCGCACCGTCGCTCGGCGGCGTCGAGTCGCTCATCGAGCAACCCGCGCTGATGAGCTTCTTCGAGCTCACCACCGAGGAGCGCCTTGCGGTCGGCATCAAGGACAACCTGATCCGGCTGTCGGTCGGCCTCGAGAACCCCGACGACCTCATCGCGGATCTCCGTCAGGCGCTCGAGCGCGTTTGAGCGGTCCGTTGCGGACGGCGATCCGGAAGCCGATCGAGCCCGTCCGGCGCGTACGCGCGAAGGCAGGATCGAGTCTTTCGCCGGCACCCGGAAAGCCGTGTCGACGAGCTCACGGCGGATCCGCAGACGCGGACTCGACGGGCGGATGGGGATCGATCTCCGTGCTCCGCCCCGGAGCGACGTCTGCCGCCGTCACGACCATGCGCGTCCCGCGCATCCCGCAACGCGCGAGCGAGTCGTGGTCCTGCACCAGCTCGAGATCGAACTCGTAGCTCCCCGGCTCCCGCACAGCCTGCAGATCCACTCCGGTCTCGATCGCCTGCCCCGCCGGGACGTCCACCCAGATCGGGAACACCTCCGGCACCCCGAGCCGCCGCCCGTTGCGGCGCAACGTGCTGCGCAGCTGCACGAGGTGGCGCGGATACAGCCCCGCGCCCGGCAGCGGTGCGGGCCCGTCGTTCACGATGCGGAGGCGCGTCGCGACCGGCCGCCGCGTCGCGACCGGCGCATCGGCGACCCGCGGCACCGCCTCGATCCGGCCGGGGCAGGACTCGCCGACCGGCCGCTGCGGCAGTCCGCCGAGCGTCCGATCGGTGCGCAGCAGGAGCTCGCGCCGGTCGTGAACGACGTCGAGCGTGACCTCGAAGAGCAGGTCGTCACCCCAGCGCTGCACGAGCCGCAGTCCGGGGATCGAGGTCTGGAGCCACCGGTCCATCATCTCGGGACGCTTCCGGTCGACGTGCACCAGGACCCAGCGCAGGTCGACGTGGTCCACGAGCTCCTGCAACGCGTGCTGCGCGGGGAGCTGAACGCACAAGCGCAGCAGGAAACGTCGCGTGAGCGGCGGATAGGCGCTGTACGCCTCGATCAGCGGGCGCCAGTGATGCGTGCTCAGCACCATGCGCTCCCCCGCCACGACGACACCGATCAGCGGTAGCTCGAGGAGAGCGCCGTCCTGTGCGTTCGCCGCGAGCCACCGATAGGCGGGCGGCGGGGTCGCCGCGACCGTCTGCGGCTGCAGAGGGTGCGCGGGTCGCGCCCCACCGGTCGCGAGCACCAGCCCGACGGCAGCGATCGACGCGGGCCAGGCGGCGCGCGCTGGCAGGCGGCGCAGCAGGACGGCGAGCCCGAGAGCCGCCAGCAGAGAGAATCCGAGCTGTGCGAGGAAGAGGAAGCGGAACGGTAGCCGCACCGCGCTGAAGCCCGGCAGGTACCGGAACAGGATCTCGTAGGGCGACCACCAGGCGCGGCCGAACAGCGGTATCTCGGGCCCCGACGCGAACAGCAGGCCGGTCGCGATCGCGACGATCGCGACGACGCGTGCGTAGACGCCCCCGCGCCGCCAGTCCGCGACGAGCGCCAGCGCCCCCAGCGCGTAGACCGTGGGTCCGACACCGAGGGTGGCGAGGTAGGCCCGGATCCGTGCCGTCGTGAAGGCCGAGCCGAGCACGAGGTCGACCCTCGCGCTGCGACCGGACGGCACCAGGCCGAGTCGCTGCAGCTCGAGGTAAGGGAGGCTCGCCACCAATGCCGGCACTCCTCCGGCCACGAGTCCGACCGCGATCCCGACCAGGCGGCGACGATCGAGGCGGTCGCGCCAGCGCAGCAGGGCCACCGGCAGGTACGCGCCGTACAGCAGCACGATCGCATAGCCGAGGTAGAACGAGCTCAGGAGCTGCAGCCCGACGGCGAACGCAAGCGCGACGGCATCGCGCGCGCGCGCCCGCTCGAGCCAGCGTTCCGTGAAGAGCAGAGCAAGCGGGGTCCAGAACGTACCGAGCTGGTGCAGGTGGTACAGGTTCGCGTAGCGCGCACCGTGGAACGCGAACAGCGCCCCCGCGACGAACGCCGCCGGCGGCGCGACGAAACGCCGCGCCAGCGCGTACGCGGCGAGCGCGCACAGTGGGAACGTGAGCACGATCACCGCGTTCGCCGCGAGGACAGGGTTTCCGGTGACGAGCCAGGTCGGCGCGAACAGCGGGACGTAGCCCAGGAAGTGCTCCGAGAACGCGAGCGACAGCGGCGCGGGGTGGAACACGTTGGCGTCGAACAGCGAGAGCGGGCTGGTGAGCAGCGCGTGGGTGTCCCAGGCGAGCGCCCAGACGATCAGCTGAACGTCCGCCGCGATGAACGGCGACCCGCCGACGGGGTAGACGAGGTGGTCCGCCATGTGCGCCGGAAGCGGCCAGAGCCACCACGCTGTGAGCAGGACGTAGCCCGTGACGACGAGCAGCGTCGTGCGCCACGATGGGACCGCCGGCGCCGAGGTGACAACCGCGCCGCGCGCGACCGACGCCGGGGTCATGGCGTCAGTCCTCGCCGACGGAGTCCCAGCGTACGTCCCAGAATTCCGGCATCGGCGGCCTGAGCTCGAAGTGGCCGCCGAAGCACTCGAAGCTCGGCCGGTGCAGCAGCCGGTCGTGCAGCAGCTTCAGGTAATCCTGCAGCTGCTGTCCCGGCGCCGGCTTGCCGATGTCGAGGCGCTTGTCCTGCCCGCACTTCCTGCAGTGCACGTCGACCTTCACGGGTAGCGCACCCATTCGAGGCAGAGACCCTGCGGCGGCGCCGGTGCCGGCGCGAGACGGCGATCGCGCGCCTCGAGCAGTTCCGCCACGACGGTCGACGGGAGACGGCAACGGCCGATCTCGACCAGCAGGCCGACGATGTTGCGCACCATGTGGCGCGCGAATGAGTTGGCTTCGATCACGTAGTCGAGCAGCTGGCCGTCGCGCTGCAGCTCGCTGCGGGTGACGTCGCGCACGCTCAGCCGCGGCACGTCGTCCGCCCCCTGGAAGCTCGCGAAGTCGCGCTCGCCGACCAGCACCCGCGCGGCGTCCACCATCGCCCCGTCGTCGAGCGGCTCGCGCACGTGCCACGCACGGCTGCGCTCGAAGGGCGAGCGCACCTCCGCGTTCCAGATGCGGTAGCGGTAGCCGCGCTGTACCGCGTCGCGGCGCGGGTCGAACTCCGGGTCGGCGATCTCGAGCGTGCGCAGAACCACGTCCTCCGGCAGCACGGCATTCACCGAACGCAGCGCGCGCGCAAGCGTCGCGGGTGCCGCGCGATCGCCGGCGAGGGCATCCACCGAGAGCGCGACGTCCGCGTCGAAGGCGATCACCTGGCCGCGCGCGTGCACGCCGGCGTCGGTGCGGCCTGCGGCGACCACGCGCACCGTCTCGCGCAGCACCGTCGACAGGGCAGCCTCGATGATCTGCTGCACGGTCGTTCCCGACGGCTGCGCCTGCCACCCCTGGTACGCAGTGCCGTCGTAGGCCACGATCGCGCGGTAGCGCATCGCGTCCCCGCCGATCAGCGAAGCTCGCGCAGCGCGATCTCGAGCGTCGCGACGAGGCTCAGGCTGATCCCCTTGCGCAGCTCGTCGAACGCTACCCAGAACGCGACGCCGCCGCGGTCGGCACGAACGCGCGCGACGTGCACCGCCTCCGAGCCGCCGACCTCGACCGGCCCCGGGGCCTCGTCGTGCAGCAGGTCGTGCGTGCGCTCTCCGATCGGCTCGCCGTCCTCCTCTTCACCCGCCTCGTCCGCGTAGGCGTCGTCTTCGCCCGCCTCGTCCGCGTAGGCGTCGTCGTCGATCTCGCCCGCGAACGACTTGCCACGCCCCGTCGCGTCGACCGCCTTGCCCGCCTCGGGAAGCAAGATGCCCCTACCCTCGCGCAGCAGCCGTTCGGCCTCCTCGGTGTCCACCAGACGCTCGAGCTCGACCCACACCGCCTGCGCGACGCCGGCGAACACCGGCACGCGAACGACCGTGGCGACGACCTCGATGCTGTCGCCGAACAGACTCGCGATCTCGCCGACGAGACGACGCTCGTCGAGCGACGAACCCTCCCCGTCCGCCGGCGCGCACTGCGGCCGAACGTTGAAGGCGAGCTGCTCGGGGAACTCGTCCTCCGCGAGCCCGCGCCCTTGCATGAGCCGCACCGACTGCTGCGACAGCGCGTCCATCGCCTCGCGTCCGTGCACCGCGGCCGAGTCGAACACCGTGGTGACCACGCGCCGGATCCCCGCCGCCTCGTGGAGCGGTGCCAGCGCCGCCGCGAGGCCGACGCCGTGCGGCCCGGGTACCGCGAGGATGCGCTTCTCGCCCAGCTGGCCGATCCGCTCGGCATTGACCTCCGGCAGCACCACCGGAGCCCCCGCGGTGCGAGAGAACGGGGTCGCGTCGATGACGATCGCGCCGGCCTCGTGCGCTTCGTGCACGAGCAGGCGGGCGAGCGTGCCGTCGCCCACGAAGAGCGCCACCTCGACGCCACCGAGACTCCCGCGCTCGGCCTGCTCGACGCGCACGTCGTAGCCTGCCGCCTCGATCCCCTCGCCCGCGAGCGACGCGTCGCCGAGCACGCGGAGCCCCGCAAGGTCGAAGCCGCGGTCCGCGAGTACGTCGATCAGGTCGGTCGCCACCTCGGAGCTCGCGCCGACGATCGCGATGCGCGTCATCGTCCGGCGCCCGCGTCGAGCTCGGCGCGGACCGCCGCACCCATCTCCTGCGTCGAGATCGCCTTCTCGCCCGTCTTCGCGAGGTCGGCCGTGCGGAGGCCCTTCTCGAGCACGCGATCGACCGCCGCCTCGACGGCCGCGGCCGCCGACTCCTGCGCGAGCGAGAAGCGCAGCAGCAGCGCCGCGGACAGGATCGCCGCCAGCGGGTTCGCGAGCCCCCTGCCCGCGATGTCGGGCGCACTGCCGTGGATCGGCTCGTAGAGGCCGAAGATCGCGCTGCTGCCGCCGATGTCCCTGCGCCGCGAGCCGAGCGACGCCGACGGCAGCAGACCCATCGAGCCGGGCAGCATCGCCGCTTCGTCGGTGAGGATGTCGCCGAACATGTTCTCGGTCACGATCACGTCGAAGTCACGGGGGCGGCGGATCAGATGCATCGCCATCGCGTCGACCAGCACGTCTTCGTAGGCGACGTCGGCATTCTTCGCCGCGACCTCGTGCGCCACCTCGCGCCACAGGCGCGACGAGCTCAGCACGTTCGCCTTGTCCACCGAGGTGACCTTCTTCTTTCGGCCGCGCGCCAGGTCGAATGCGACCTGCACCACGCGACGCACCTCGTCCTCGCTGTAGACGAGCGTGTCGATGGCCTCGCGGCCCGCCGGGCCCTGGCGGCGCTCGCTCGGCTTGCCGAAGTAGATGCCGCCGGTGAGCTCGCGGATGACCAGGATGTCGACGCCGCGAACGACGTCGGGCTTGAGCGTCGAGGTGTCGAGCAGCGCGTCCACCGCCTTCACCGGGCGGAGGTTCGCGAACAGGCCGAGGGCCTGGCGGATGCCGAGCAGCGCCTGCTCGGGACGTACGGTCGACTTCGGGTCGTCCCACTTCGGACCGCCCACCGCGCCGAGCAGAACCGCATCCGCGCCCTCGGCGAGGCGCAGGGTCGCGTCGGGCAGCGGGATGCCCGAGTCGTCGATCGCCCGTCCGCCGATGATCGCCTCCTCCATGTCCAGGGAGAGGTCGAAATGCTTCGCCACCGTGCGGAGACACGCGACCGCCTCGGTCGTGACCTCCGGACCGATGCCGTCACCAGGAAGGATTGCCAGCTTGAAGTGCATCACGCGTCCTCGAAGTTCTCAGGGTCCGTGCTCGGAGTCGACCGGACGATACGTGCGCAGGTACTCGAGCTTGTTGACCGCCGCCAGATAGGCGAGCGCGCTCGCCATGATGATGTCGGTGTGCGCGCCCTGCCCGATCGCGACCGTGTCGCCGTCGCGCAGCAGGCACGAGACTTCCCCCTGGGCGTCGGTGCCCCCGGTGATCGCCTTGACCGCGTATCGCTCGAGCTGCGGCACCCGGCTGCCGAAGCGCTCGACCGCCTGTGCGAGAGCGGCGTAGGTCGCGTCGACCACGCCCGCCCCGGTGGCGCTCGCCTCGGTCTCGCGGTCGCCGATGCGGACCTTGAGGCGAGCCTGCGGCGTCCCGTCGGTCGTCGACGACGCCTCGAGCGACAGCAGCTCGTAGCTGTTGGGCACGCGCGTCGACTCCTCGGCGACGATCGCGACGAGATCCTCGTCGTAGACGTTCTTCTTGCGGTCGGCGAGCGCCTTGAACGCGGCGAACGCCTTGTTCACGTCGAGCTCGGGCTGAAACAGGCCGAGCGTCTTGAGACGATCGACGAACGCCGCGCGCCCCGAGTGCTTGCCCAGCACCAGGCTGTTCGAAGGTCGCCCGATCTTCTCGGGCTTCATGATCTCGTAGTTCAGCTTGTGCTTGAGAACTCCGTCCTGGTGGATGCCGGCCTCGTGGGCGAACGCGTTCTCGCCGACGACGGGCTTGTTGATCGGCACCGCGATGCCGGTGACCTGCGTGAGCAGGCGGCTCGCGCGATAGATCTGCTCGGTGCGGATGTTCGTCGACAGAGCGAAGTAGTCGCGGCGCGTGTCGAGCGCCATCACGACCTCTTCCATCGAGGTGTTGCCGGCGCGCTCACCGATGCCGTTGATGGTGCACTCGACCTGACGCGCACCACCGCGCACCGCCGCCAGCGAGTTCGCGACGGCCATGCCGAGGTCGTTGTGGTTGTGCGTGCTCCACGTGACACGGTCGCCGCCGGGAACGTTCGTCTTCAGATGGGCGAACAGCGCCTGCAGCTGCTCGGGGATCGCGTAGCCCGTCGTGTCGGGCACGTTGCAGACCGTGGCCCCCATGCGGATCGCCTCGGCGAAGACGCTGCAGAGGTACTCGGGGTCGCTGCGCGAGGCGTCCTCGGCCGAGAACTCGACGTGCCCGACGTGCTTCTTCGCCAGGTCGACTGCCCACCCCGCCGCTTCGAGAACCTGCTCGCGGCTCATCATCAACTTGTGCTTCAGGTGGATGTCCGACGTCGCGATAAAGACGTGGATGCCGGGGTTCCGGGCCTTCTCCACCGCGCGCGCGGCGCGCACGATGTCGGCCTCCTTGGTCCGCGAGAGGCTCAGCACCACGGGTGCCGTCAACGCCGCCGCGACGGCCTGCACGGCCGCGAAGTCGCCGTCGCTCGACGCCGCGAAGCCCGCCTCGATGACGTCGACGCCCAGCTCCTCGAGCTGGCGCGCGATCGCCAGCTTCTCCTCCACGTTCATCGTCGCGCCCGGCGACTGCTCGCCGTCGCGCAGCGTGGTGTCGAAGATCCGCACCACGTCCGTCGTATCGTCGCGCTTCTCCATGTCCGATCCTTTCCCGCCGCGATCGGCCGACGACCACCCGGGAGCTCGCTCTACCCACCCCGACGCCGATCTCTAGACATGACAACGCCACGGGGCTTTTGCGAGCGCCCGTGGCGGATCGGCGGAGCGGCGTGCTTCCCGTCGTTCGTGGAAGCAGCTACGCGGCCGGCACCAGGAGCGCGCATCTAAGGGAGAGTGGCGCGAGAGCGCCTCCCCGACCGGCCTGGTGACGTACCGAGTTCATTGCCTTCCCGGATTAGGGGTGCGGCACACGTGTGTCAAGGCGGCGGTGGCAAGCTCGCTTGCCGCTCTCCGGGGATCTTGGTATCGCAGCGTCCGGCCCGACCGGCCAGTTCTGGGGGTACCCTGCGGTCCGCCGGCGCGAGCCGGGTGACGACGACGTGGGTGCCAGTGCGGGGTTTTCCCGAGCCACAAGGAGCGAGAATGAAGGTTCGATGGACACGAGGGGTACGTCGGCTGGCGATCGCGGCGGTGGCCGCAGCGGTTCTCGCGCCAAGTTTCGCCGACGCGCAGGGCAAGATCACCGGCAAGGTCACGTTCTCCGGAACGCCCGCCGCAGCCGCCAAGCTGAAGATGGACGCCGATCCGGTCTGCGCCGCCGCGCATCCGGGTGGCGCTCCCGCCGAGGATATCGTCGTCGGTGACGGCGGCGCGATGCAGAACGTCTTCGTCTACGTGAAGGAAGGCGTCACCGGGAACTTCCCGGCCAAGGCGGAGCCCGCCGTGATCGACCAGAAGGGCTGCCTGTACATGCCACGCGTGGTCGGTCTGCAGGTCGGCCAGCCGCTCAAGTTCCTCAACAGCGACCCGACCCTGCACAACGTGCACGGCATGCCCAAGGTCAACGCGTCGTGGAACTACGCCATGCCGAAGTTCGTGAAGCAGAAGGAGAACAAGGACCTCACCAAGCCCGAGGTCATGATCCACGTGAAGTGCGACGTGCACCCGTGGATGTCGGGCTACGTCGGCGTCCTGCCGCACCCGTTCTTCGCGACGACCGGCAAGGATGGCTCGTTCACCATCGAGGGGCTGCCGCCGGGCGAGTACACCGTCGAGGCGTGGCAGGAGAAGCTCGGCGCGCAGACGGCCAAGGTCAAGGTCGACGCGGGCGGGGCTGCCAGCAGCGACTTCACCTTCAAGGCCTCGTGAGCGGGCGGCTTCTGAGACGCGATCGAGACGCGATCGACACGCGATTGCGACGCGATTGACACGCGATCGGATCCTCTGAGCCTACTCCCGTGCAGGCCACGCTGTTCTGGCTGACCGGGGGCGCGTTCTTCGCGCTCCAGATCGGGACGCTCTTGTACCTGCTCTACGCGAGTCCCAGTGCGGGGCTCGCGGCCACCGGGGAGCGCCGGCGCCGCGTCGAACTCGTTTGGACGCTGGTGCCGGCCTCCATCCTCGTCGCCATCGTCCTGATGGTCGGCGGCTTCACGGGTGCGTCGTGGACCCGGGTCCGCACCGCCGCGGCCCCCGGGGCCGCGGACTTCGCCCTGCACCACCCGGACGCGCAGGCCGTCCGCCCCGGCACCCCGAGGTAGGGCGTGCAGCGAAGCGTCGCGCTCGCCACTCCGGTGTCCCGTTTCGCCGACTACGCGGAGCTCGCCAAGCCGCGCATCACGCTGATGGTCGTTCTGACCACCGCGGCCGGCTACTACCTGGGCGCGGACGGGTCGATCGACCTCCTGGTCCTGCTGCACGCCCTGCTCGGAACGGGCGTCATCGCCGCCGCGGCAAGCGCCCTGAACCAGGTGCTCGAGCGGGACTCGGACTCGCGCATGCTGCGCACGCAGTCGCGCCCGCTGCCCGCGGGGCGAATGGAAACACAGGCCGCGCTGGCCTTCGGGCTCGCGCTCGCACTTCTCGGCAGCATCTACCTCGCCGCCGCCGTCAACGTCCTGACCGCGGCGATCGGTGTCGCGACGATGGTGCTGTACGTGCTCGTGTACACGCCGCTCAAGCGACGATCGTCGCTCTGCACGATCGTCGGAGCGGTACCCGGCGCGCTGCCCCCGGTGATGGGCTGGACCGCCGCGGCCGGTGCGCTGAGCGCCGAGGCCTGGGTGCTGTTCGCGATCCTGTTCTTCTGGCAGCTGCCGCACTTCCTCGCGATCGCGTGGAACTACCGCGAAGACTACGCCCGCGGCGGGCAGCCGATGCTGTCGGTCGAGGACCCGACCGGCGGCAGCACTGCGCGTCAGATCGTCCTGAACTGCATGGCGCTCCTGCCCGTCAGCCTCGCGCCCTCGCTCCTGCACCTGACCGGAGCGCTGTACTTCTACGGCGCGCTGGCACTCGGCATCACCTACCTGGTCGCGGGCGTGCACGCGGCGCGCGACCGATCGCACGACGCCGCGTTGCTCCTGCTGCGCGTCTCGGTGATCTACCTGCCCGCGCTCCTGGGACTGATGACCTTCGACAAGGTGACCTTCTGACGACGCTCGCAGCGAGCGCCGCGGTGCCCGGCCAGATCCTGACGGTCGACGGCCTCCGCCACAGCTACGGGGACACCCTGGCACTGGACGGCCTGTCGTTCCAGATGCAGCGCGGTGAGATCTTCGGGTTGCTGGGCCCGAACGGCGGCGGCAAGACCACGCTGTTCCGGATCCTCTCCACGCTGCTCGCGCCGACGGCCGGCCGCGCTGCCATCGCCGGCCACGACGTGGTGCGCGAGCCGCAGGCGGTGCGGCGCTCGATCGGCGTGGTGTTCCAGTCGCCGAGCTTGGACGTCAAGCTCACGGTCCGCGAGAACATGCTGCACCAGGGCCGCCTGTACGGCCTGCGCGGCGCGCCGCTCGACGCGCGCATCGACGAGATGCTGACACGGGTGGCGATGCGCGAGCGCGCCGGCGACCGCGTCGAGACGCTGTCCGGCGGCATGCGCCGGCGCGTCGACCTCGCCAAGGGCCTGCTCCACCGCCCTGCTCTCGTCCTGCTCGACGAGCCCACCACGGGCCTCGACCCGGGGGCGCGGCTCGACCTGTGGAACTACGTCACCGAGGCGCGCAAGCGCGACGGCCTCTCGGTGCTCATCACCACCCACCTGATGGAGGACGCCGAGCGCTGCGACAGGCTGCTCATCATCGACCGTGGCCGCATCGTCGCGCTCGACACGCCGGACGTGCTGCGCGACGGAGTCGGGGGGGATGTCATCGTCGCGCGCACGCGTGATCCGGAGGCCCTCGCCAGGGCCGTCCAGGAGCGCTTCTCGCAGGAAGCGAGCGTGGTGGACGGCACCTTGCGCATCCGCCGCGCGCGCGGCCACGAGTTCGTCCCCCTCCTGTTCGAGGCGTTCCCCGGTCAGATCGAGGCGGTCAGCCTCGGCAAGCCGACGCTCGAGGACGCGTTCATCCAGCGGACGGGACACCGTCTCTGGGAAGGCGAAAGCTGAGCGCGCAGCCGCTCCGCTTCCGCTATGGTGCCGACCATGGATACCTTGATCCTGCCGACGATCACGCTCTGGCAGCGGGAGATCGTGCGCTTCTATCGCCAGCGCAGCCGCATCGTCGGAGCGCTCGCGACCCCGATCCTGTTCTGGCTGCTCCTCGGCTCGGGGTTCGCGGACTCGTTCCGGCCGACCGCCGGAGCCAGCGCCGGTGGGTACGCTGAGTACTTCTACCCTGGCACCATCATCCTCGTGGTGCTCTTCACCGCCATCTTTTCCACCATCTCCGTGATCGAGGACCGCAAGGAGGGCTTCCTGCAGGCGGTGCTGGTCGCCCCGGTGGCCCGCTCCACCGTGGTCCTCGGCAAGATCCTCGGCGGCACCACGCTGGCGCTCGGCCAGGCGGTTCTGCTGCTTGCGGCGGCACCATTCCTCGGCTTCCGGCTCGGTCCCGTCGACGTGCTGCTCGCCGTGGCGATCCTGTTCGTCGTCGCCTTCGGTCTCACCACGCTCGGGTTCTTGATCGCCTGGAAGATGGACTCGACGCAGGGCTTCCACGCCGTGATGAACCTCGTCCTGATTCCGATGTGGCTTCTGTCGGGCGCCTTCTTCCCGGCTGCGGGCGCGTCCGGCTGGCTGCGCGGCGTCATGTTCCTGAATCCCCTGACCTACGGCGTGGCCGCTCTCCGGCGCTGCCTCTATGCCGGGACCACCACGGTCGGACCCGACGTCCCCGCCCTCGCGCTGTCGCTGCTGGTGACGTGCGGCTTCGCGGCACTCGCCTTCCTCGCCGCGCGCTCGCTCGCCTCGCGTCCGCTCGACGTTGGCCTCGCGTGAGCGCGACGACTTCCGGAACGCACGGCGTCGCCGTGCCCGCCACGGGACGGCGCACTGCGGCGCGGACGGCTCTCGTGCTCGGCGTGCTGTTCGCCGTCGCATCCGGGGCCTCGGTCTGGTTCGCCGGCCGGGCGAGTCGCCACGCGGCGGACGCCCTGCCGGTGCTCGCGACGGTACCCGATTTCTCCCTCACCGAAGCGTCCGGACGGAGCATCACGCGGCAGGACCTGGCCGGCCACCCCTGGGTTGCCGATCTCGTGTTCACCCAGTGCGGCGGCATCTGCCCGATCATGACGGCGTCGATGTCCCGCCTGGTCGCGAGCACCTCCGATCTGCCGGGAGTTCGCTTCGTCTCCGTCAGTGTGAACCCGACGCAGGACACCCCCGCGGTGCTCTCCGCCTACGCCGAGCGGTTGAACGCCGACCGTCGCCGCTGGCTCTTCCTCACCGGCGAGGAGACCGCGGTCCGCAGCCTCGCCGTGCAGGGGTTGAAGCTGCCGGTGGCCGACGGCGATCCTGCCCAGGGTGAGGACGAGATCCTGCACAGCCAGCGCTTCGTTCTGATCGACGCGCAGTCACGCGTGCGCGGGACCTACGACGTGCGCGACCAGGAAGCGATGTTCCAGCTGCGCGCCGACCTCGAGCGCCTCGCCCGGGCCGACGCCGCGCCCTGACACGGGGTACCCTGCCTCGTGGATCAGCTCGCACCGTGCTGCAGCGCCGCGCGGGCGGCGTCCCGCTCGCGTACGCGCGCTTCCTGCCGCTTCATCGAGCGGTAGATCGCGAAGCCTGCACCGACGACGATCAGCGGCGGCAGCGCGAGCATCACCATCGTCCCGAGAAGAAAGCCGCCCGTCCAGTCGTTCGGCTGGCCGCCAAAGCAGGTGGCGCAGGCGTGTGCACCACGGGCTGCGAGGCCTGCTGCGATCCCGGTGCCGACCGCGAGGGCGCAAGCGATGCGCTTCTGCACCCTGCCCAGAGCGCCCGTGCCCACCGGGAGCGCCATCTTCAGTGCGCCGCCGGCGCCGCCCCGCCGGGCGCCGCCGGGTAGTGCGCGTGCTGCCCCTCGAGCGCGTGACTCAGGTCCCGCATGGCTTCTTCTGCCGGATGGATCCCGAGGTCGGGCAGGACGAACACGATCAGGATGAGGACCAGTGCGCAGCACACCGCGACCGACCAGTTGATCAGCTTGCCCTCGCCGCGGAGGTGCATGAAGAACGATCCGATGAGGAAGACCTTGGCAGCCGCGATCACCAAGGCGATCACGACGCCGGCCGCGTGCGGCAGCTCCATGTACGCGACGCCGACCGTCAGCAGCGTGAGGACGGCCAGACATCCGAAGATGATCAGGTAGGTCCGGACCTCGGCCGACTTGTCGATGCCACCGTGCTTCGCGGATGCTCCGTGCGGGGTACCTTTGGCGCTCATCTCAACTCCTCCCGCTCACAGCAAGTAGAGGATGGGGAACAGGATCACCCATACCAAGTCGACGAAGTGCCAGTACAGCCCGGCGCACTCGACGCGGTCATGGGACTCCGGCGTGAACTCCCCGCGCGTTCCCGCCCAGAGGAGGTAGGCCATCAGGAAGAGCCCACCCGTCACGTGCACCACGTGGAGACCCGTCAACGTGTAGTAGAACGAGCCGAACAGGTTGCTCGAGATCGTGATGCCCTCTTCCCACTTGTGCTGGTACTCGTAGGCCTTCACGCAGAGGAAGATGACCCCGCCACCGATCGTGCAGAGGAGCCACCGCTGGAACCTGGCGATGTTCCCTTCCTGGATGGCCGCCAGCGCCAGCACCATGGTCACCGAGCTGGTGATCAGTGCGAACGTGTTGAACGTGGCAAGCGGGATTCCCATCATGGAACGCGGCGGCACCACCATGTGCGCACTGCCGCTGCGCAGGATGACGTAAGCGCTGATCAGCCCGCCGAAGAGCATGATCTCCGACGCGAGAAAGCTCCACGTGCCCAGCTTGGCGTTTGAGATGCCTGTGTTGGTCTCGGCAATCGCTGTGCTCAAGTTCGCACTCCGTGTCGAATCGGGTCAGCAGGTGGCGCCGGGCGCTAGCCTCAAGCCGCCTCGTCCTGGGGCCAGTAGTCCGTCTTGTGGCCGGGCACGCTGTACTCGTAGGGTCCGCGGAACACCTCGGGCGGCGTGGCGAAGTTGCCGTGCGGCGGCGGCGACGGGCACGCCCACTCGAGCGTGGTCGCATTCCACGGGTTCGCGCCGGCCACCTCGCCGTGCTTCAGGCTCCAGAAGAAGTTCCACAGGAAGGGGAGCTGCCCGACGAAGAGCACCGCGCCGGCGATCCCGATCAGCATGCTCCAGCCCTGCACCGGCAGGTTGTGCCACTGGTCGGTCGGCGTCGCGAGACGCCGCTGCATGCCGTACATGCCCTGGATCAGCATCGGGAAGAACACGAAGTTCATCGGGATGACGGTCATCCAGAAGTGCACCTTGCCGAGCTTCTCGTTCATCTTCCGCCCGAACATCTTCGGGTACCAGTAGTAGGTGCCGCCGACCAGCGCGATCAGGCTGCCCGGGGCCACCACGTAGTGGAAGTGGCCGATCACGTAGTACGTGTCGTGCAGGTGCAGGTCGGTCGGCGCGAAGCCGAGCGGGAGTCCCGTGAGCCCACCGATCCCGAACATCGGCAGAAACGCGAGCGCGAACAGCATCGGCGTGTTGAAGCGGATGGTCCCCCCGCGCAGGCTGAGCAGCAGGCACGTAAGCACCGCGACCGACGGAATCGAGATCGTCATCGTGGTGGTCACGAAGAGGTTCGCGAGGCTGGTGCGCATCCCGGACAGGAACATGTGGTGCGCCCAGACGATGAAGCTCAGGACACCGATCACGCACAGCGACCCGACCAGCTCCTTGTAGCCGAACAGCGGCTTGCGCGTGTTGGTTGCGATGATCTCCGCGACGATTCCCATCGCGGGGAGCAGGAGCACGTAGACCTCGGGATGGGCCAGGAACCAGAACAGGTGCTGCCAGAGGATCGGGCTGCCGCCACCGGCACGCGGGAACACCGTCGCGCCGTAGATCATGTCCTTGGGAATGTAGAAGCTGGTGCCGGCGACTCGGTCGAGCAGCTGCAGGAGCGCGCCCGCTTCGAGCACCGGGAACGCCAGCAGCAGGAGCACGGCGGTGACGAGCTGTGCCCAGCAGAACACCGGCATCCGGCCCAGCGTCAGACCCTTGGCTCGCATGTTCAGCGTGGTCACGATGAAGTTGATGGCGCCGAAGAGCGACGACGTGATGATGATCACCATGCCGATCAGCCAGTAGGTCTGCCCCGCTGGCGCGACGACCGAGAGCGGCGCGTACGAGGTCCAGCCCGACTGCGGTGCGCCGCCGTCGGCAAGGAAGCTCGACATGATCACGATCCCGCCGACGAGGTACGTCCAGTACGACATCATGTTGAGGCGCGGGAACGCCATGTCCGGCGCGCCGATCTGCAACGGCATCACGAAGTTGCCGAACGCGGCCACACCGAGCGGCACAACCCCGAGGAAGATCATGATCGTCCCGTGCATGGCGCCGAGCTGGTTGTAGAAAACCGGGTCCATGAAGCCGAACGGCATCGATTCCGGGAACATCCAGTTGAGGAGGCCGCGGATCATGCCGAGCTTCTCGGGGTCGAAGTCGTCCCCCGGCGTCGGAACTGCGAGCTGCCAGCGCATCAGCAGCATCATGGAGAAGCCGACCAGCAGGAACAGGAACGACGTGACCAGGTACTGGATCCCGATGACCTTGTGGTCCACCGAGAAGACGTACTTCCAGATGAAGCCTTGTGGCCCCGCATGGCCGTGCGCGTGCGCGCCGGCGTGACCGTGTGCGTCTGTCACCACATCTCTCCTGGGTTGCTGCTGGGCTCCGGGGCCGGTCTTCGTGCGAGGGAAATCAGGAGCGGGAATCCGCCCCGGGCAGGATCGAACCCGCGTCGGCCGTGCTGGACGTGCCGGTCCGCTCGGCGACCTGCTGCTTCTGCCAGTCGGCGAAGTCCGCCTCGGACTGCACGAGGACGTTGCCGACCATCTTCGTGTGGCCGAGTCCGCACAGCTGCGCGCAGCCGATCTCGAACTTGCCTTCGAGCGTCGGCTCGAACCAGAGCATCGTCTCGAGCCCCGGCACAAGGTCCTGCTTGTTGCGGAAGTTGGCGACCTGGAAGTTGTGGATGACGTCCTTGGACGTCATCCGCAGGATGGTCGGCTTGTCGACCGGCACGTTGAGGTTGTTGATGGTGATGATGTCGTCCTTGGACGCGGGATCGTCGGGATCGAGCCCGATCGCGTTCTCCGCGCTCACCAGGGACACCTCGCGCCGACCGAACTTGCCGTCGGGACCCGGGTACTGGAAGTTCCACGCGAACTGCTGCGCGATCAGGTGGACGGTCAACGATTCCTTCGCCGGGGGCGTCTCCTGCTTGATGCTCGCCCAGAGGGGAATACCGAACGCCAGGATCAGCCACACCTCGAAGGCGAGAACCAGTGCGTCGGGGATGAACGACGCCGACTCGCCCGACTGGTGATAGCTGGCTCGCTGCCCGTCACGCGCGCGGTAGCGAAACAGGCAGTAGACGAAGAAGATCCCCCAGGCGACGAAGATGAAGATCATCACCGCATGCAAGAGCCCCATCAGCCAATCGATGTCGCTCGCGTAGCTCGAGGCCGCTACCGGCAGACCCCATTCGTATCCCCACTCATCGTTCATATGACAGGTTCCGAGGTGCTCCGTGAAGAGTTCATCCGGAGAGCAAAAGCCCTTTTTGTCGCTGAGAGTCAAGCCCGCGCGACGATCTTGCGACGCGCGTCACGGACGTCGGTCAGCCTGCAGCGCCACCACCCGTATGCGGCTCGTCGGCCAGCTGCGCACGGCGGCGACGTCCGAGCCCGACCAGCAAGTTGACCGGACCGGAGCCGACGTAGGCGACGACTCCGAGGAAGAACACGATCTCGGGCTGCGCCACGACCAGCATCACCAGAATGATCATGCCGACGGCGGCGTAGAACGGGATCCGTGCACGCAGATCGATGTCCTTGAAGCTGTAGTATCGGATGTTGCTGACCATCAGGAGGGCGAGCCCGAAGACGAGCAGCAGCAAGACGAGGTGCTTGTTGGTCGCACCCTCCCCGCCGAAGAAGTAGTAGACCAGCACGGTGGCTGCGATCATGTCGGCGGCGGCCGGAATCGGCAGCCCGATGAAGTTCCGCTTCTCGATCTGGTTCGTCTGCACGTTGAACCGCGCCAGCCGCAGCGCCCCGCAGGCGACGAAGAGCGACACGGCGAGCCAGCCCCACGCCCCCCACGGCTCGAGGGCCCAGCGATACGCGAGAACGCCCGGTGCCACGCCGAACGCAACGAGATCCGCCAGCGAGTCGTACTCGACCCCGAACTGGCTCGTCGTGTTGGTCAGCCGCGCGATGCGCCCGTCGAGGCCATCGCACAGATGGGCGACGACGATGGCGATCGCCGCGGTCAGGAACTCGCCGTGGCTCGCCTTGATGATGGCGTAGACGCCCAGGAAGAGGCCGGCCGTGGTGAACAGATTGGGGAGGATGTACACCCCCTTCTGCAGCGAGGCGCGCCGCTCCGCGCCGCCCCGCAGGAGGCGCATCCGTCCGCCGCTCGAGCCCGATCCCTGTTTCATCGCAGCACCCCGAGGACAGTCTCTCCCGCCCGCACGCGATCGCCCAGCTCGACGCTCAGGTCGACGTTGCCGGGAATGAAGACGTCCACCCGTGACCCCAGCTTGATCATTCCCACACGCTCGCCACGCCCGCAACGATCGCCGGGCTTCACGTGGCACACGATGCGCCGCGCGAGGAAGCCGGCGATCTGCACGAACGCGATCCCGCGTCCGTCGTCGCCACGCATGACGATCGCGTTCTGCTCGTTGTCGAGCGAGGCCTTCTCCGCGTACGCGGCGAAGTACTTGCCCGCGTTGTAGTGCACGCCCACGACCTCGCCGTCGACCGGCGAGCGGTTGACGTGCACGTTCAGCGGCGACATGAAGATGCTGATCTTCGCGGCCCGACCGTGCAGGAAGCGCGGCTCGTCGACGTCCCGCTCGACGATGATGATCTTGCCGTCGGCCGGCGAGATCACCAGCCCCGGGCCAGCCGGCGGGTGACGCTCGGGGTCGCGGAAGAAGTTGGCGAAGAACCCCGCCAGGACGAGCGCGACCAGCGTCGCGAGGTGCAGACCGGTCGCCCACGCGCCGCTGGCGACTGCTCCCAGCAGTCCGCACACCAGCGCCGCCGCGAGGCAGCCGCCGATCAGGGGATAGCCGTCCCGCGCCAGCGGGATCCGTGCCCCCGACATTATCGCGACGAGGGGGTTCGGCACCCCCTCGCTCGGTGGTCGAAGCGAGCCGCCCCCGGACTCCGTCGCCCAGCGGCGCGACACGCGCCAGGGCGCGAATCCCGCGGCGCACTTGCGCTCGGCCACGCACCTGGTGCACGGCCGTTCCGGTGCTGCCTCATCCTGCTAGTTCTTGGACTTGTCGACCAGGCGGCTCGACTTCATCCAGGGCATCAGGCCACGCAGCTTGGCGCCCACGGTCTCGATCGGGTGGTGCTCGCCCTCTTTCCTGAGCTCGCGGAAGTGCGGCGATCCGCAGCGGTGCTCGGTCATCCACTCGTCCGCGAACTTGCCGGTCTGGATCTCCTTGAGGATCTCCTTCATGGCGGCGCGCGCCTCCGGTCCGATGATGCGCTTGCCACGCGTCATGTCACCGTACTCGGCGGTGTTGCTGATCGAGTATCGCATGTTCGCGATGCCGCCCTCGTAGATGAGGTCGACGATCAGCTTCACCTCGTGCAGGCACTCGAAGTAGGCCATCTCGGGGCTGTATCCCGCCTCGACGAGCGTCTCGTAGCCCGCGCGGATCAGCTCGGTGAGCCCGCCGCAGAGCACGCTCTGCTCGCCGAACAGATCGGTCTCGGTCTCCTCGCGGAAGGTCGTCTCGATGACCGCCGCACGCCCGCCGCCGATCGCGCTGGCGTAGGCGAGCGCGACATCCTTGGTGTTGCCGGTCGGATCCTGCCCGATCGCGATCAGACACGGCACGCCGCGGCCGCCCGCGTACTCGCTGCGCACCAGATGCCCAGGCCCCTTCGGCGCGACCATGAACACGTTCACGTCCGCTGCAGGGACGATCTTCTTGAAGTGGAAGTTGAAGCCGTGTCCGAAGGCGAGAGAGTCGCCCTTCTTCAGACCCGGCTTGACCTCCGCCTCGTAGATCTCCGAGCCCATCTCGTCGGGGACGAGCATCATCACGATGTCGGCCCACGCCGCCGCCTCGGCGGTCTCGCGCACGTCGAGGCCGGCCGCCTTGGCCTTCTCCCGCGACGGGCTCGTCTTGCGCAGTCCGACGCAGACCTCGACCCCGCTGTCGCGCAGGTTCTGCGCATGCGCATGCCCCTGGCTGCCGTACCCGATGACGGCGACCTTCTTGCCCTTGAGCAGCGCCGGGTTCGCGTCCTTGTCCGTGTAGATGTTCAGTCCCATTCCCTGTTCCCTCGATTCAGACGAAATCGGCTTCCGAGCCCTCACGGGCGAGACGCCCCTCGTGCCCATCGGCCGGTGACGCGAGCGCTTCATGGGCCGTCGCGAGCACCAGCGAGCCGCGAAACATCGCGACCACGCCCGTACAGACGATCTCCTTGATGCCGAACGGCCGCAGCAGGTTGATGAAGGCGCCGATCTTGTCCTCGGTGCCCGTGACCTCGACGACGTACGACTCGCTCGAGACGTCGACGACCTTGCCGCGGAAGATGTTCACCACGCTGAGGACTTCGCCGCGCGTCCTCGCGTCGGCGGTGACCTTGACCAGCACCAGCTCGCGCTCGACGTGGTCGACACTGCTGAAGTCGCTGACCCGGATGACGTTGACCAGCTTGTTCAAGTGCTTGCTGATCTGCTCGAGCACCCGGTCGTCGCCGCTGGTCACCAGGGTGATGCGCGAAACCGTCGGATCGGTGGTCGGAGCGACGCACAGGCTCTCGATGTTGAACCCACGGCCGCTGAACAGCCCGGCGATCCTGGCGAGGACGCCGAACTCGTTCTCCACGAGGACGGAGATGATGTGGCGCATCCGACTCGTCTAACCGTTGCTCCCCCGAAAATCGACCTGCCGCGCTGGGGGCACCGCGGGAATTCCGCCGGCCCCGGAGTCGGCCGGCGACCGGATGCGCCTAGCGGATCGTTGCCCCGCACACCGCCGTGGCCCCGGGCAGCCTCGCCCCGTCCGGAGACCGCCACCGGCCTCCCTCGTTCGCGCGAGCCACCGGCGCGCTGGGCTCCGGAACCGCGGGAAGCAGGACCCTGCGCGGCTTCGCCGCGTGGCGCGAGGCGGCGCGTGCAGCCTGGTCGGAACAGCCGGGCCTCGCGCGGGTCTGCGAGGTGAGCGAGGGGGCACGTGCCCCCTCGTCGCGATGATCAGTGCTGCGCCTCGTCGCCGCGGTGACGGTGCAGGATCTCCATGATGCGATCCTTGCCCGCGAGCTTCAGCTTCTGGAGCCGCTTGCGCTCGACTTCCTCTTCCGCGGAGAGGTGCGGCTTCGCGTTGAGTAGCGCCAGCTCTTGCTCGTACCGTTCGTGTTCGAGGTAGTGGTCCCGCAACTCGCCATCGCGGTCCATCAGGGACCGGATCAACTCCTCGTCACGTTTCTCCATTGAGATCCTCCTGGAAGCCACTCGCGGCGCGGCTCTCGTGTCGCCGAACCATCGACGGCCCGAAGGGCCCCGCGCTTTAGTTCTAGGCGCGGTGGATTCGGATTGTCAACGCGGTGCCACGATGGCGCCGCGCCGTTCGCGCATGATCTCGGCTTCCGACGCGCGCGCGTAGCGTGGCACGAGGGTCGCGCGGTCGTCGGACCCGCGCGCGGCGAGGATCCCGGCCCCGGCGCGCGCGACTGCCGAGCCGCTCGGCGGCCGGACCTCGAACGACAGCACGCGGGCTCGTCCCGCCAGCGGCTCCGCGATCTCGCCCTGGTAGCGCGCGGCGCCGTCGCCGAGCAGGAAGATCGGCCTCCCCCCGGCCGCGCACGCCTCGAGCGCTTCGCGAAACGCGACCGGCGAAAACGCTGCGTCGTCCGACGTCCGCTCGAGCCGCGGCAGCGGCTCGAGCCACAGCGCCTCCCGTACGCGGAACATCGCGCCGTAGACCTCGCCCTTGCGAGCGTCGAGGCACGGCGCCACGATCGTGCCCGGTTCCGCCGGAGGTCCATCCCCGCCCCAGCCCGAAAGAACCGTCGCGGCAAGGGCTTCCAGAGTCGGCACGCCGACCAGCGCGGTCTCGCCAGCGAGCGACAGACCCTTGGCGGTGGCGAGGGCGACGCGAAGCCCGGTGAAGGATCCTGGTCCGAGCGAGACGGCGACACACCCGACCTCCTCCAGCCCGCTGCCCGCGGCCGCGAGACACTCGTCGATCAGGGGCAGGAGCTCGGAGCCGTGGCCCGGGCCCGTGTCGCGCGTGGCCTCGGCGAGGATCGCCGCGCTCTCGACGATCCGTCCGGGCTCCGCATGCCGGACCGCTGCGCCGTTCACGGCGGCCCGCACGAGGCCTACGCTGCCGACCCGCGTTGCGGTTTCGATCCCGAGAACGAGCAACGGTGGGTCGCCGGCCGGGCCGCGCGCTCAGCCGATCAGGAGACGGCGCACGTCGTTGTAGAGCGCGAAGCCCATCAGCGAGATCAACAGGAACATGCCGACCTGCTGTGCGATGTCGCGGTGGCGGATCTCCATCGGACGACCGAGAATCTTCTCGATGCCCATGAAGACCAGGTGCCCACCGTCGAGAATCGGAATCGGGAGCAGGTTCAGGACGCCGAGATTCACGCTGAGCAGCGCCATGAAGAACGCGAGCGCCGCGAAGCCGTTGTGCGCCTGCTTGCCCGCCTCGGTCATGATGGTCAGCGGACCGCCCACGGTCGACGTCGACACGACGCCCTGGAAGAGCTTCACGAGCGTCATGACCGTCAGGTAGCAGAGCTCGCCGGTGCGCTGGATGCCGAGCCACACCGCCATGATCGGGTTGCTCCGCTCCATCACGAAGTTGCTCGACTGCTCGACACCGATCACGTAGATCGGCGTCGCCTCGCCGAAGATCGTCTTGCCTTCCGTGCGCTGCGGCACGACGCTGACGTTCCACTCTTTGTCGCCGCGGCGGACCGCGAGGTCGACCGGATTGCCGTCACTGGCGCGAATCGCGCCCGACAGATCCTCCCACCGGCTGATCGGCGACCCGTTCACCGCCACGATCTCGTCGCCGCCCTGGAGGCCGGCCTGCGCGGCCGGCATCCCCTCGCTGACCTTGCCCACGGTCGAGGTGAGCACGGGCACCCCGGTCGCGAACAGGATCGACAGCAGGAGTGCCGCGAAAATCAGGTTGCCCAGCGGTCCGGCGACGACGATGAACGCGCGCGCCCAGAGGGGCTTCACCGCGAAGGAGTTCGGCTGTGCCGCGAGGACCGGATCGGGCTCCGAGCCGTCGTCCTCCTGGCCGATCATCTTGACGAAGCCGCCGAGCGGGATCGCGGCCAGGCAGTACTCCGTCTCGCCGACGCGGCGCGCGAAGATCGTCGGGCCGAAGCCGAGCGAGAACTTCAGCACACCGACTCCGACCCGCTTGCAGGCAAGGAAGTGTCCGAGCTCGTGGACGAAGATCAACATCCCGAGCACGACGATCGCCGCGACGACGCTTGTCACCATAATGAGAAGTTTCCAGCCCTGACCGGTATCCGCAAGGGAGATCGCGTGGGACCGGTCACGCGTTCACATAGTACGCGAACACGAACGGCAAGACGAGACTGTCGATACGGTCCAGAACGCCCCCGTGGCCAGGGATGATCCACCCGGAGTCCTTGGCACCGTAGGCTCGCTTGAGCGCAGACTCGATCAGATCCCCCGCCTGGGCCAGCACCGAGAACGCGAGGGAGAGGAAGATCAGGGCTTCGAGGCGTTCGCCGGGGGGCGGCAACACCGCCCACGCGAACACCGCCAGCACGACGCTCCCGAGGAGCCCGCCCACCGCTCCCTCGACCGTCTTGTTGGGGCTGACGCGCGGCATGAGCTTCGCCCGCCCGGTGAAGCGGCCGGCGAAGTACGCGCCGGTGTCCGACCCCATGGCGCAGGCTATGGCGAAGAAGACCCAGCGCTCGCCACCCGGCAGGAGACGCAGCGAGACCACGTGCGGCAGCAGGAAGCCGGCGTAGAGCGCAGCCACCATGGCGTTCGCGAAGCGCGCGATCGCACCCGGAAGGTCCCGGTCGAACAGCGTCACGAAGAGTCCGCCCGCCAGCGTCGCGAACAGAGCCGCACCCAGCGCCCCTGGGCGACCCGAGACCACCGCGGCCGCGAATGCGAGCCCCGCGACGATCGATAGCACGCGCGCGGGGCGGTGCTCCGGAAGTGCCATCGCGGCGGACTCGCCGAGCCCGACCGCCGTGAAGCCGACGATCACCCCGGCGAACACCCACGGGGCGCTGCCGAGGATCAGCCAGATGAGGAGCGGAAGCGCGACCGCCGCGGTCGCGAGCCTAGTTCGCAGCACGCAGCCGGGCCTGATCCGCGCGACCGTCCACCACTCGCCCGAAGCGGCGCTCGCGCGCCTGGAACTGGCGCAGCGCCTCGAGAAACTCGGCCTCGCGGAAATCCGGCCAGAGCGTCTCGGTGATGTAGATCTCGGTGTACGCGACCTGCCAGAGCAGGAAGTTCGACAGCCGCACCTCGCCACTGGTCCGGATGAGCAGATCGGGGTCGGGGATGCCCGCGGTACCGAGGCTCTGCGCGATGGTGGCCTCGCTGATCTCCTCGGGTACGAGCTCGCCGCGCTCGACCTGCTTCGCGATCGTGCGCACCGCCGCGGCGATCTCCTCGCGGGCGCTGTACGACAGCGCCAGCGTGACCGTGAGGCCCTTGTTCCGCCGCGTCGTCTCGACGCTCACCTTGAGCGCCTTCTGGACGTCGGCGGGCAACTTCTTCACGTTGCCGATCACCAGCAGCCGCACGTCGTTCTTCATCATGCGGTCGAGCTCGGTGGTCAGGTAGCGCTTCAGGAGCCGCATCAGCGCCTTGACCTCGGCCGCGGGGCGACCCCAGTTCTCTTCCGAGAAGGCGTACAGCGACAGGTACTGGATGCCGATCTCGCGCGACATCTCCACGATCGCCTTGACCGAGTCCTTGCCGCGGCGGTGGCCGTAGATGCGTTCGAAGCCGCGGCCCTGCGCCCAGCGCCCGTTCCCGTCCATGATGATGGCCACGTGGCGGGGAAGTCGGGCGGGATCGATGCCCTGGATCGAGAGGCTCGCGCAGCTGGGTTTGACCATCATCGCCACCTCACACCACCATGATCTCGTCTTCCTTGGATTTCAGCGTCTGGTCGATGCGCTCGATGCCCTCGTTGATGAGCAGCTGGACCTTGTCCTGCGCATGCCGGGAATCATCCTCCGTGACCTGCTTCTCCTTCTGAAGCTCCTTGAGCATCTCGTTCGCGTCCCGACGATGGTTGCGCATCGACACGCGGAACTCTTCGGCGATCTTCTTCACGTGCTTGACCAGGTCGCGGCGACGCTCCTCGGTCAGCTCGGGGATCGGGATCCGGATGAGCTTGCCGTCGTTCATCGGGTTCAGGCCGAGATCGGACCCCTTGATGGCACGCTCGATCTCGCCCATCGCCCCCTTGTCATACGGGGTGATCACGATCAGACGCGGCTCGGGGACGTTGATGGTCGCGAGCGAGTTCAGGTGCGTGCGGGCACCGTAGTACTCCACCATGATGCCGTCGAGCAGGCTCGCCGACGCGCGCCCGGTCCGAACGCGCGCGAACTCCTTCTTGAGCTTGGTCGCGGTCTCGTCGATCTCGCGACGCAGATCCTGCAAGACCTCCTCGATCACTCCTCACCGCCTCCGCGCACGACCGTGCCGATCGGCTCGCCGAGCATCGCACGCTTCAGGTTGCCTGGCTCCAGCATGTTGAAGACGAGGACCGGCAAGTCGTTGTCCATGCACAGGGAGATCGCCGTCGAGTCCATCACCTTCAGCTTCTGGCTCAGGACATCGAGGTAGGTCAACTCGCGGTAGCGAACGGCGCTCGGGTTGCGCATCGGGTCCGAATCGTAGACCCCGTCCACCTTGGTCGCCTTGCAGACGATCTCGGCCCCGATCTCGACGGCCCTGAGCCCTGCGGCCGTGTCGGTGGTGAAGAACGGGTTCCCGGTTCCCGCCGCGAAGATGACGACTCGCCCCTTCTCGAGGTGACGCGTCGCGCGACGCCGGATGTAGGGCTCCGCGACCTCCTTCATCTCGAGAGCGGACAGGACTCGGGTCTGGACGCCGTGACGCTCGATGGCCGCCTGCAGAGCCAGGCTGTTCATCATCGTGGCGAGCATGCCCATGTAGTCCGCGGTGGCGCGCTCGATACCGTGCGTCGCCCCGGCGAGGCCCCGGAAGATGTTGCCGCCGCCGATGACGACGGCGAGCTCCACCCCCAGCGCATGGACCTCCTGGATCTCGCTCCCGAGGCGCGTCAGGATCGCGTCGTCGATGCCATAGCCGGCCTCGCCAGCCAGAGCCTCGCCGCTCAGCTTCAGCAGAACCCGGCGATAGGCAAGCGTGCGTGCCACCGGGAAGCGTCCGGATCAGGCCTCGCCCGAGGACTCGCCCAGCTGGAGTCGCACGAAGCGGGTGATCTCGATCGGTGCTCCGGCCGTCTTGCTGGTCGCCGCCACCAGCTTGCCGACGGTGGTCGACGGGTCGCGGATGAACTCCTGCTCGACGAGGCAGACCTCGGCGAAGAACTTCTCGACCTTGCCCTGCACGATGCGCTCGATGACCGGGGCTGGCTTGCCCGTGGTGGCCGCCTGAGCCGCGTAGATCTCGCGCTCGCGCTCGACGTCGGCCGCGGCAACCTCGTCGCGCTTCACGTGGCGCGGGTTCGCGGCCGCGACCTGCATCGCGACGTCCCGCAGCAGCTTTTCCACCTCGGACGCCGCCGCCCCGCTCGCCGCCGACTTCGCCTCGACGAGCACGCCGATCTTGCCCCCGGCATGGACGTACGAGCCGATCGAGCCCTCGCCCGCCTTCAGCGAGACGCGCGCGACCCGGCGCAGCACGATGCTCTCGCCCATCGACGCGATCGACTCCGCGACCACGTCGGCGACCGCCTTGCCCCCCGCGACCTTGATCGCGGCGAGGTCGAGGTCGGCCGCGGCACGAAGCCCGTCGATCTCGCCGCGGCCGGCGAACGCACCGAGCAGCTGACCCGCGAGATCCTGGAACTGCGGCGTCTTGGCGACGAAATCGGTCTCGCAGTTGAGCTCGATCATCACGCCCTCGGTCGGGCTGACGAGTCGGGCGAGAATCACGCCCTCGGCCGCGACCTTGCCAGCGCGCTTCGCGGCCGTCGCGAGCCCCTTCTCACGCAGGTACCGGATCGCCCCCTCGAAGTCGCCGCCGGACGAGTCGAGCGCTGCCTTGCAGTCCATCATGCCGGCGCCGGTCTTCTCGCGCAGCTCTTTCACCTGTGCCGCTGTGACTGCCAACTGTCTTGACCTCGATGCAAATCCGCGGCCCGCAGCCGCGGAGCGGTTTCGTGACCGCGCGGAAGTGGCGGCGGGCTCCTGCGAGCCCGTCGCCGAATCTCAGACGCCCGCCGGTGCCGACTCGTCGAGCGACACCGCACGCTCCTGTTCGGCAGCGCCGTCGTCACCCTGGCCACGCAGCCGCTCCTCGTACTCCTGCCGGCCCTCGAGGATCGCGTCCGCGATCGAGGAGCAGAACAGGCGAATCGCGCGGATCGCGTCGTCGTTGCCGGGGATCCGGTAGTCGACCACCTCCGGGTCGCAGTTGGTGTCGACCACCGCCACGACCGGGATGCCGAGCTTGTTCGCTTCCTTGACCGCGATCTCTTCCTTCTTGGGATCGATGACGAAGATCGCGTCCGGAAGCTTGCGCATGTTCTTGATCCCGCCGAGCGAGATCAGGAGCTTGTCGCGCTCACGCGAGTAGTTGAGCAGCTCCTTCTTGGTGTAGCGGCTCGACAGGACGGGATCGTCGATCATCTCTTCCAGCTTCTTCAGACGGTCGATCGAGGCCTTGATGGTCTGGAAGTTGGTGAGCATGCCCCCGAGCCAGCGATTGTTCACGTGGAACTGGCCGCAGCGCTCGGCCTCCTCGCGGATCGGATCCTGGGCCTGCTTCTTGGTGCCGACGAAGAGGATGACGCCGCCCGAAGCCGCCAGCTCGCGGACCTGCCGGTAGACGTCCCGGAACATCTTCACCGTCTGCTGGAGATCGATGATGTAGATGCCGTTGCGCGCGCCGAAGATGTAGCGCTTCATCTTCGGGTTCCAGCGGCTCGTCTGGTGTCCGAAGTGGACTCCGGCCTCCAGCAGCTGTTTCATCGTCGGTTCAGGCATGTCTTCCTTCCTCGAAGCCTCGCGCCCACGCACGATCGGGACGCCCCCGCAGGGTTCAACCGCTATCGGCTAGCAGAGCCCCTACCAGGGCGCAACGAAGGACTTCAGGAGTTCATCGAGGCGATGAAGTCGGCGTTGGTCTTGGTGTGGCTCATCTTGTCGAGGAGGAACTCCATGGCCTCGACCGGGTTCAGCTGGGACAGGAGACGCCGGAGGATGATCACGCGATTGAGGACCTCCCGGGGCAGCAGCAGCTCCTCCTTGCGGGTCCCGGACCGGTTGATGTCGATCGCCGGAAACGTCCGCTTGTCGATCAGGCGTCGATCGAGGTGGATCTCCATGTTCCCGGTGCCCTTGAACTCCTCGAAGATGACCTCGTCCATGCGGCTGCCGGTGTCGATCAGCGCGGTACCGATGATGGTCAGGGAGCCGCCGTCCTCGATGTTGCGCGCCGCGCCGAAGAACTTCTTCGGCTTGTGCAGCGCGTTCGAGTCGACGCCGCCGGACAGGATCTTGCCCGACGGCGGCACCACCGTGTTGTAGGCGCGCGCCAGCCGGGTGATCGAGTCGAGCAGGATGACGACGTCCTTTCCGTGCTCGACGAGACGCTTTGCCTTCTCGATGACCATCTCGGCGACCTGGACGTGGCGCGTCGCGGGCTCGTCGAAGGTCGAGCTCACGACCTCACCCTTCACCGAGCGCTGCATGTCGGTGACCTCTTCCGGCCGCTCGTCGACCAGCAGGACGATCAGCACCACCTCGGGATGGTTCGCGGTGATGCCGTGCGCGATGTTCTGCAGCATCACCGTCTTGCCGGTCCGCGGGGGAGCGACGATGAGACCGCGCTGGCCCTTGCCGATGGGCGTCATGAGATCGAGCACGCGCGTCGTCACGTCGCGCCCCGGGTTCTCGAGGTTCAGGTGCTCGTCGGGATAGAGCGGCGTCAGGTTGTCGAACAGGATCTTCTCTCGCGCGCGCTCGGGCTCCTCGTAGTTGATGCGCTCGACCTTGAGCAGCGCGAAGTACCGCTCGCCCTCCTTCGGCGGCCGGATCTGTCCGGACACGACGTCTCCGGTGCGCAGATTGAAACGGCGCACCTGCGACGGCGAGATGTAGATGTCGTCGGGGCCGGGCAGGTAGTTGTAGTCGGGCGCGCGCAGGAAGCCGAAGCCGTCCGGCAGGATCTCGAGCACACCCTCACCGTAGATGGATCCCGCCTGCGCGGTCTGCGCCTGCAGGATGCCGAAGATCAGCTCCTGCTTGCGCATCGCCGACGAGCCCTCGACCTCGAACCTGCGCGCGATCTGTGCGAGCTGGTGGATGTCGAGACGCTTGAGCTCCTTGAGATTCACCGGTGGCGGCACGCCGCCCGGACCGGCGTCCGGCGCCGAACCGTTGGACTGGAGGGCCGCGGGCGCGGGCGACGCCGCCATCTCCTCGCGGGCGACGGGCTGTCCGGGCGTGGCAGCGGTGACGTGCGCAGGCCTGCGGATGACGTTCGCCCGCGCCGGCGCACCATCCTCCACGTCGCGCGCGCCGATCTGGGGCAACGCGTCGAGATCGAGCGCCTCGCCTCCCCCGTCGGCCACGTCACCGATCGTCGCCACGTCCTCCGGGAGGTCGGAGGCTTCTTCTTGCCGCGAGCGTGACCGTGGCATTTCCCTCTCCTTGGCGACCCTGGCGGGACCGGGCTCCGACCGACGTGGACTCATGGCTGGTGGCTCGCGTGCCGTGATGCTGTTGGGGACCGGAACCGTCTCGCAGATCGTCGCGCGAAGAAGGCGATCTCCTGCCCGCGATCTGCGCTACCTTGTTTGACGAGTAGATGAAGGCTGGACCAAGACGGACGATCGGCGGCGGCGCGTAACGCTTGACGGTCGAGATGGATGTCCCGCCCAACACCCGCGGTCGCAATAGAGCAACTCGTTTTGCGAGTCAACCCCTTGCGCCCGCGCACCCGCGCGCGTTTTCTTGTCTCGTCAGCGGTCGCGCAGCGAGTCGACGAGACGCCGCATGTCGTGGGCCAGCGGCGCCTCGAAAGTCACCTCGTGACCGCCCAGCGGATGGCGCAGGGTGAGCGACGCGGCGTGAAGCGCCTGACGCGGAAAGCTCTCGATGACCGCGCGCTGCGTGGCGTGCACCGTCGACGGGGCGCGCCCCGACCCGTAGGTACGGTCGCCGACGATCGCGTGACCGATGCTCGCGAGGTGCACGCGGATCTGGTGCGTGCGCCCGGTCTCCGGCGCCACGTCGAGGAGCGCTGCGGCCCCGGGAACACCGAACGCCTCACGCACGGTGTAGCGCGTGCGCGCGGTGCGCGCCTGACCGACGCGCGCCTGCATGCGCTTGCGGTCGACGGGGTCGCGTCCGATCGCCAGGTCGATCGACCCCTCCCGCTCGCGCGGCACGCCGATGACCACGGCCCGATACCGCTTCTGCACGGTCCGTGCGGAGAACTGTCGCGCCAGCGCGTGCATCGCCACCGGCGTCTTCGCGACGACGATCACACCGGTGGTGTCCTTGTCGAGCCGGTGCACGATGCCGGGACGCTGCGGGTCGGGCCAGTCACCCGTCAAGCGCCAGCGGTGCAGGAGCGCCGCGACCAGCGTCCCCGATCGCGTGCCCGGCGCGGGGTGGCTCGCCATGCCCGCGGGCTTGTCGATCACGATGATCGCCTCGTCCTCGTGCAGCACGTCGAGGGCGATGTCCTCGGGCTCGACCCACGACGGCTCGGGGGGCGGCAGCTGTACCTCGACCTGCGCCCCCTCGGCCACGGGAAAGCTCGCCTTGCGCACGACGCCATCGACGGTGACGTGCCCCTCGCGCACGAGGGCCGCGATCCGCGAGCGCGTCGGCAGGAAGCTCTGCCGTCCGAGGAAGCGGTCGAGGCGCTGTCGTCCCTCTCCCGGCGGCACGGTGCAGCGGAAGACCTGCCCGCCGCTCGCGTCGGCCTCGGACTGGCGCGGCGCGTCACTCACGGCGACGATCCGAGCACCTCGCGCGCTGCAGACGCGTCCCTGCGGATCTGCGCGACCAGCTCCGCAACCGAGGGGAACTTCACCTCGCCGCGCAGGCGCTGCACGAGCGCGATCCGGATGCGACGCCCGTAGAGGTCGCCTGCGAAGTCGAAGAGGTGGGTCTCGAGGCGGCGGCCGACCGCGCCGAACGTCGGGTTCGTCCCGAGGTTGGCCACGGCGGGACGCGTCGGCGGCTCGTCGCCCACGCCGACCCGCACGGCGTAGACGCCATCCGGCGGCAGCATCCCGCCGCGCGGAAAGACGTTCGCGGTCGGGAAGCCGATGGTGGCTCCGCGGTGATCGCCGTGGCGCACGAGCCCGACCAGCGTGTGCGGGCGACCGAGCAGACGGCCCGCGTGAGCGACGTCGCCCGCGTGCAGCGCCCGGCGGACCGCGCTGCTGCTCACGGTGTGCTCGCCGATCGCGACGGGCGGCACCACCTCGACGGCGAAACCGTGGCGGCCTGCGAGCTCGCGCAGCACCTCGGGCGTTCCCGCGCGGTCACGCCCGAAGGTCACGTTGTAGCCGACCACGACTCCGGCCACGCCGAGCCGATCGACCAGCACGTCGCGCACGAACTCCTCGGGGCCGAACGACGCGAACTGCCGCGTGAAGTGACGGACCACGACGCCGGCGAGCCCGGCCGCCTCGAGTGCGTCGAGGCGGGACGCGAGCGAGGTGATCATGGTCGGCGCGCGGTGCGCGGCGAGGACCGCGATCGGATGCGGCCAGAAGGTGAACGCCACCGGCTCGCCGTCGAGCCGGTCTGCCAGCTCGACGGTACGCCGCATGATCGCCTGGTGCCCGAGGTGGAGGCCGTCGAAGTTGCCCAGGGCGACGACGGGCGAGCGGAACGGCCGGCGACCCGGATCGAGGTGACGTACGACGCGCATCATGGAGGCGCCCAAGGGCTACCCTGTGAGGCGCCCATGGGGCACCGTGTTCACTAGCACAGGATGCGTGGCGACGCCGGGGCCCGCGTCCGGCTCGTCGAAATCAGCTGCCGAGCGCCAGCAGCTGCTTCCTGGCGCGCGCCGCCTCGGGCGACTGCGGATACTCGGAAATAAGCTTCTGCAGGATGAGCCGCGCGTCGATCTTGTCCCCGAGCTCCGCGAACGCGGACGCCTGGCGCAGCAGCGCCGCCGGCACGCGGTCGCTCTTGGGGAAGCCGACGAGAACCTCGTTGTAGGCCAGGATCGCCTCGTTGTACTTCCCCTGGCCGTAGTACGACTCTCCGATCCAGTACTGCGCGTACGGGACCAGCTCGTTCTTCGGGTTCTTGTTGACCGCCGCGCGCAGCGTCTGGACGGCCTCCTGCGTGTCGCCACGCTGGTACTGCGTCAGGCCGGCCCGGTACCCCTCGTTGGTGCTGCGCCCCATGTCGAGCTCGACCGAGACCGGGGTGCCGGTCTCCGCAACCGGGATCGACGCGGGCGGTGGCGCGGGCGGGGGTGCCGCAGGAGCGCCGGTACCGAACTCGTCCCCCGGCGGGACCGTGGGCGGCGGCGCGCCCGGCGCCGGATCGGGCGGCCGGGACGAGCTCGACTCGAGAGCACGCAGACGCTCCTCGATGTCGGTGCTCGGCGCCGGCGCGGTCGCGCGCGGGCGGCTACCGCCGTCCTCGACCTGCGCGCGCACGCGCGCGAGCTGACCGCGAAGGCTCTCGACGTCGGCGCGCGTGTCGGCGATCCGCCGCGCGAGATCGCGTTGCTCCCGCCGCAGCGACGAGAGATCTGCCTCGGACGCGCAGCCGGAGGCGAAGATCGCGAGCAGCCCGCCAAGCGCGATCATCCGGCCCGGGGGCCGGACCGCTTCACGCACGATCGTGGTCATCGTTCCTCGGTGGCCTCGCCTGCTTCGCCTACTGGCCCATCACGACGAAGTGTGTGCGGCGGTTGTCTGCCCAGCAGCTCTCGGTCTCCTCCTGGCAGACCTGGAGCTCCTTGCCGTAGCTGATCGTCGTCAGACGGCTCGACGAGACGCCGAGGCTCACGAGGTAATCGCGTGCTGCGTTGGCGCGCTTCGCGCCCAGGGCAAGGTTGTACTCGATGGTCCCGCGGCTGTCGCAGTGGCCCTCGATCTCCACCTTGGCGCGCGGATTCTCGCCGAGCCAGTCGGCGTTGGCGCGCAGGATCTCGCGCGCATTGTCCGAGAGCTCGATCGAGTCGTAGGCGAAGTACACGTCGGACAGCGGCCCCTGCTCACCGCCGCCGAGAGTACCCCGGCGGTACTGGTCGAGGCTGCCGCCGCGGGCCATGTCGTCCTCGCCGACGCCGCCCGTCGCCGAGCCACCCGACGCATCGTAGATGTCGTCGTCGGAGCTCGACTTCTTGCTGCAGCCGGGCAGGAGAGCAACCGAAAAAACCAGCAACAGCGCGGCCCACCGCCACGTCCGTGCGCGAGTCCGACCAGCCTGCACCCGCCCCATCTCGACCTCCTGGGAATCCATCCCGCTGACCGCGACGTCCCTGGCTGCGGTCATCGCCCGCTCGCCACCACGAGGCGTGCGAACACCGGGCACGGCGTCCGCGCCCCCGTCCCTCACTCGAGCCTCGACGACCAGGCGGGACTGCTATCACTGCCCGGGCTGGTGATCAATTGTCGCTGCCGCACGCCACGCGCATCGGAGAAGTAGAGCTGTGCCTTTCCGGCGCGCGTGGAGCTGAAGATCAGGTAGCGACCGTCCGGGGACCAGGTCGGGTCGACGTTGTCGCCGCGGCTCGACGTGATCTGCGTCGGCTCGCCGCCGTCGGCGCCCACGACGAAGATCTGAAAACGGCCGTCGACCCGCCCCGTGTACGCGATCTTGTCGCCCTTCGGCGACCACACCGGCTGCGTGTTGTACGACCCGCGCGAGGTCAGGCGACGCGGCTGTCCGCCACCGGTGCCCATCACGTAGATCTGCGGCGAGCCCGTCCTGCCCGAGCAGAACACGATCTGGCTGCCGTTCGGCGAGAAGCTCGGACTGACGTTGATCGCCTGGCCCTCGGTCAGGCGCGAGATCGCGCCGCCATCGGGCGTGACGAGCGCGATCTCGGAGTCGCCCTTGCCGCCGCCTCGGGTCACGGCGATCTCGCGTCCGTCGGGCGAGAAGCTCGCCCCCATCACCATGCCGGGTCCGGTCGGGATCAGGCGCTCGCGTCCGGTCGTCACGTCCATCTCGTACAGCTTGGGACGGCCGTCCTTGAACGAGGTGAATACCAGAGAGCGCGCGTCGGGCGCCCAGCTCGGCGACAGGTTGATCGTCTGGTTGCGCGTGAGCTGCCGCAGGTCGGAGCCGTCGAGATTCATGACGTACAGCTCCTTGAACCGGCCGCTGCGCGTCGAGATGAACGCGACGCGGCTGTCGAACGGTCCCGCCTCGCCCGTGAGCTGGAGCAGGATCTCGTCGGCGAAGCGGTTCGCCATGCGACGGACGTCGCGCGACGACCCGCTGTACCTCTTGCCGCCGAGCTGGCGACGCTCGGCGACGTCGAAGAGCCGCGCCTCGACGGTGACGTCGCCGCCGCCCGACGAGATCCGCCCGGTCACGAGAAGACGCGCGCCCATCGAAGCCCAGCTGCCGAAGTCGACGTCCTCGGGGCCACCGCCGCCGCCGTTGAACGAGCCGGGGTCGAGCACCCGGAACAGGCCCGAGAGATCGAGGTTGCGCGTGAGGGTTGCCCCGAAGAGCCGACCCGCCTCTCCGCCGCCACCCTGCAGGTCCGTCACCGCGATCGGGAACGCGGTCTCGCCCGGTCCCGTGATCAGGCCGCGGACCTGCGCGCGCGCCGCGTGCGGCGCTGCGACGAGAGCGGTCCATCCGAGCAGCAGGGCCACGCCGACGCGCCACCCGAGCGGGGCCACGCCCACGCGCCACCTGCGACGCGTGGGCGACGCGGTGATCGTTGCTCTCGTCACCTCCGACATCGCTTCCTCCTCGGCCGCGAGCGGCGTCATCGCGGCGTCTTCAGATCTCCGGGCTGGAACGTCAACTCGACGTCCGCGAAGTCCGCGCGGTACTTCTCGGGCGGCGGCGCGAGCGGGCTCGCGCCGCGGACCGCACGCAGGACCGACGCATCGTACGACGCATCGCCCGAAGGCTGCACGACGCGCAGCTCGGCGATCGTGCCATCGTCGTTGATGCGGAACTGAACCTTGACCTCCGCCGTCTTGGCCCCACCCGTGTAGACCCACGACTCGCGAATCCTGGCGAGCATCTGGTTGTAGTACAGGAGGAACTCTGCGCCGCGAACCTCACCGGCGCCACCGCGCCCCCCACCCATTCCGATGCGGCGGTTCGGGTCGTATGCGTCGGTGCCGCCGACGCCACCGGAGCCGCGCGGGTCGCCGCCGGGCGCGCGCACGCCGCCCTGCGCCGC
>VGTK01000036.1 GCA_016874715.1 Deltaproteobacteria bacterium
ACCGGTGCCGACCGTGCTCGCGGCGGCCAAGGCCGAGCCGCTGCCCCCGTCGGCCGAAGCCGAGCCGCCGCCCCCACCGCTCGAAGTCGCGCGGGTCGCGGGTGCCGACGGCCCGCCGGTCGTCGAGGAGGCGCCGTCGGTGGCTGCGAAGCCGGCCGCCGGGGGAGACGACGGGACACCGAAGCTCGCTGTCGTACCGCCGGCACCGACGCCGGCGGTCGAGCCCGCCGCTGCTGCGGCGCAGGTCGCGGCGGTCGCGCCGGAGCCCGCGGCGCCGCCCCCGGAAGCACCGGCGCCCGCCGTGGCGCCGGAGAGCGACGCCCCGGCGATCGTGCGCTTCACGCGCAACCCGACCGTGGATGTCGTGATCAGCGCGCCGGCGGACGCCACCGTCACGCTCGACGAGCGTCCGGTGAAGATCGACAAGAACGGCAAGGCCCGCGGCAGCCTGACCGCCCTGCCGGTCGGCGAGAGCGCGCACGCGCTGCGCGTGACGTCGCCCGACGGGACGGTGCGCGAGACCCCGGTCCGCGTTACGTACTATCCGGGCTGGGAGGTCCGGCGCTTCCCCGACTTGAAGGGCGAGGCCTACGCCGTCGCGTACGCGCCCGACGGCGCGCACGTCTTCGCGGGCACGCGCAACAACGTCGTGAAGATGTTCGACGCCGCCACCGGCGAGCCCGCGCAGACGTTCGCCGGCCACAAGGACTGGGTGAACGACGTCGCGATCTCGCCCGACGGGAAGACGCTCGCGTCGGGCAGCAAGGACCGCACGATCAAGCTCTGGGACGTCACGAGCGGCAGCGAGCTGCGCACGCTCGCGGGCCACAAGGGCTGGGTGAACGGCGTCGCGTTCTCGCCCGACGGAAGCCAGCTCGCGTCGGGCAGCGACGACCAGACCGTGCGCCTGTGGGACGTCGCCACCGGAACGCAGCTGCAGAGCCTCACCGGCCACTCGGACTGGATCCTCTCGGTCGCCTTCTCGCCCGACGGGCGGAGCGTCGCCTCGGGCGCCCGCGACAAGACCGTCAAGCTCTGGGACGCGGCCACCGGCGCGCTGCAGCGCACGCTGACCGGGCACGGCGACTGGGTCGACGCGGTCGCGTTCTCGCCCGACGGCCGGCTCGTCGCGTCGGCGAGCGACGACCGCCGCATCAAGCTCTGGGACGTTGCGAGCGGCAAGAACGTCAAGACGCTGAGCGGGCACGGCGGCTGGGTGGTCGGCGTCGCGTTCTCGCCCGACGGCACGAAGCTGATCTCGGCGAGCAAGGACCAGACGGTCCGCCTGTGGGACGTCGCGAGCGGTGAGGAGCTGCGCACGTTCTCGGGGCACAAGGGGCTCGTCGGCGACGTCGCCTTCGGTCCGGGCGGCAGGAGTGCGGTTTCGGGCGGCCGCGATCGCACGCTTCGCCTCTGGTGGACGGCAGAGGAGCCGGGTGGAAAGCCCGCGGGAGTCGAAACGAGCCGCGATTCGGGATAGGGGGGCGTGATGGTGGTGGTCCGGCAGCAGCCGGAATCCCGGTTCCCGGGGGGGCTCGAGGGGCAGTGGGTCTCGCTCGAGGAGCTCGCCGAGCTCGAGCTGTTCAAGAGCGGGAAGCGCGCGTTCAAGGTCAAGATCAACACGAACTTCGCCCCGCAGGCGGGCAAGCCCGAGCCCGGCATCAAGGCGGCCGTTCGTCGCGAGTACCAGGCGGGGCAAGTGATCTGCAGCGCGGGTGAATACGGCTCGACCGCGTTCCTGATCGTCGAGGGGAGTGCCACCGCCTTCGTTCCGCAGCGCGCGACGCCGAAGCCGGTGCCCGGACGCTCGCGCGGCTCGCTCGCACGCATCACCGACATGTTCCGCCGCCGCACGCAGGCGACGCGCGCGGTGCCTGCCGACGAGCTCGCGGTCGGCGAGGTGAGCCGCTACGCGAGCCTCGAAGCCGGTGCCGTGCCGCCGCCGGTCGCGCTCGGTCCGGGCGACTTCTTCGGCATCGACACCTGCATCAACTTCTACCCGCGCGAGGCGACGGTGCGCGCCGAGCAGCGCTGCGTCGTGATCGAGATGCTGCGCTCCGTGCTCGACACCATCCGTGATGCGGGCACCGCGTCGGGGAAGATCGAGGAGACCTACCAGGCGGCGGCGATCCGCAACCAGATCCGCCTGTCGCGTCTGATGCACGACCTGAGCGATGCCGAGGTCGAGCAGCTGGTGGCGAAGGCCGAGCTCGTCGTTCCCGACTCGGACCAGGTGAAGAACGGCGTCATCTACGCGGAGGGCGAGCCGGCCGACGCGATCTACTTGATCCGGGCGGGCACCGTGAAGGTGTCGCAGATCCGCGACGGCACCGAGCGCATCTTCTCGTACCTCGGCCGCGGCTCGGCGTTCGGCTTCGAGAACGTGCTGCCGAGCAGGCAGAAGGCGCCGCTGGTTCTGCGCTGCGTCTCGCACCCCGAGCTGATCGCGCCGCTCGAGATCAAGGGCGCCCTGACGATCGGACGTGGGGCCTCGTGCGAGATCGCGCTGCCGCGCGAGAACTCCGCGGTCGGGCGCAAGCATGCGCGCCTCGAGGAGCGCGACGGCGAGGTGGCGATCGTCGACCTCGAGAGCGCCAACTTCACCCTGCTCAACGGCGAGCGCATCCAGCGCGCGACCGTCAAGTCGGGCGACCGCGTGACGATCGTCGACTACGTGTTCGACATCTCGCGCGAGCCGCTCGAGCAGACTGTGGTGGCGGTGCCGATCGTGCGCTCCGCGACGGTGACGGGGCTCGACAGCTTCGAGATCGTCAAGATCGACGTCGCGGCGGTCAAGCTCGCGGCCCGGCACAACGACCGCTTCGCCGCGTCGCTGACGCAGGTCGCGCGCACGCTCGAGGCGTCGGCGTACCGCGAGGGGGGCGGGCAGCGCGAGATCGTGAAGCCGCTCGTCGAGCTGAACCTCTACAACTCGCAGAACACGCTGCTCATCGACCTCGACCGCTGCACGCGCTGCGACGAGTGCGTCAAGGCCTGCTCCGACGCGCACGACGGCGTCGCCCGCTTCACCCGCGACGGGCCGCGCTTCGGCAAGTACCTGGTCACGATGGCGTGCCGCTCGTGCACCGACCCGAAGTGCATGGTCGGCTGCCCGGTCGGCTCGATCCGGCGGACCGACTCGCTCGAGATCCAGATCGAGGACTGGTGCATCGGCTGCGAGCGCTGCGCGAACCAGTGCCCGTTCGGCAACATCAACATGGTCGAGCGCGCCGCCGCGCCCGCGCCGATCGTGGCAGAGGGCAAGGAGGCCGCGGCGGCCCCCGTGCAGCTGAAGGCCACCGTCTGCGATCTGTGCTCGGGCTACGACAGTCCGAACTGCGTCTACGCGTGCCCGCACGACGCGGCGATCCGCGTGAATCCGGCCGAGTTCCTCTCCGCGACCGACACCCGCTGAGCGCCGGCGACCCATGCTGATCGACCGGGACCACCGAACCTGGGCACTCGCGACGACGGCGATCGCCGTCGTGGGCAGTGTCGCCTACGCGGGCTACGTCGCGGCGCGCCCCTACGGACCGTCGGGGGGCAGCTGGGTCGGGCTCGGCTTCGGCGTTGCGGGCACGGCGTGCATGGTCGCCGCGGGCCTCCTCGCGGCGCGGAAGAAGGTCCGCACGTGGCGCGTCGGCAGCGCACAGGGCTGGATGAAGGCGCACATCTGGCTCTCCCTGCTGGCGGTGCCGCTGATCCTCTTCCACGCCGGCTTCCGCCTCGGCGGCCCGCTCACCACGTGGCTCATGGTGCTGTTCGGCATCGTCACCGTGAGCGGCATCGCCGGGCTCGCGCTGCAGCAGCTCGTGCCGTCACTGATGACCTCGCGTGTCCCGCTCGAGACGCTGCAGGGCCAGATGGACCACGTGAACGAGGGTCTCGCGGTGAGCGCGTACGAGCAGGTGGCCGCGATCGCGGGGCCGATCGCCGAGGCCGCCGAGGAGCAGCAGGCGCTGGCCAGCGAGGCGGCGCTCCAGGCGTCGCGTCCCGGCTACTGGAAGCGCGTGTCGCGTGACGAGCCGAGCGCGTCGCCCGAGCCGGGCGCGGAGCGGGTCCGCCAGCTCTACCTCGAGCAGGTGCGGCCGTATCTCCGCCGCGGCCTCGCGACGACGGCGCGTGTCGCATCGCCCGCCGGCGTGCCCGACGTGCTCGGGCCGCTGCTCGACGTGCCCGAGGACTGGCGTCCGCGCATCGACCGGCTCGCCGCGCTGTGCGAGGAGTCGCGCCAGCTCGAGGTCCAGATGCGGCTGCACCGCCTGCTGCACGGCTGGCTGTTCTTGCACGCGCCGATCTCGTTCGCGCTCTTCGTCCTGACCGCGTTCCACATCTGGTTCGCGCTGTCGTACAAGCCCGGCGGGTGAGCGTGCGCTCCAGCAAGGAACTCGCCTCGCGGCTGCGCTTCGACCGCTTTCCGCGTCCGGACTTCTTCCGGAAGCGCTACCTGCTGGTCGGTGCGGCGACGGCGCTCGCGGGGCTCGGTCTGTGGCTCTGGATGAGCTTGACCGGCGGCCACATGCAGTACAACCCGGGCCCCGTCACGCAGAACCACGCCACGTTCGGGGCGCGCTGCGAGAGCTGCCACGACCCGTTCCAGAACGTGCAGAACGAGGCCTGCCTGTCGTGCCACCCGTCGCGCGACCACTCCGAGTTCGTGGTGCGCGACGCCGACTGCCGCGAGTGCCACGTCGAGCACCTCGGCGAGGCCGGAATGCTCGACGTCGACGATCGCGCCTGTGTCGTTTGCCACGGCGAGCTCGAGACGACGCGCGACGCGCCGCCCATCGCGCGCGACGTGTCGAGCTTCGCCGCCCACCCACAGTTCGCGGTGCTGCGCGATGGCGCGTCGGACGGGGCCGCGATCCGTTTCAACCACGAAATCCACCTCACCTCCGACAAGGTCCGTCAGGCGCTGCCGGAGGGTGCCGCGAGCGAGCAGTGCGCACCGTACGCGAAGCTCGAGTGCAAGACGTGCCACCAGGTCGACGAGACCGGCATGCTGATGCGCGAGGTCACCTTCGACCGTGACTGCGCGTGCTGCCACCAGCAGGACGTGCAGGGCCCGCTGGGGTCGATCACCGCGCCGCACCGCGCGCCCGACGTGATCCGCGAGAACCTCACCGCGAAGCTGCTGGTGCTCGGCGTGGGACGCGCGAACGAGATCTTCTCGTCGCGCGAGACCTCGCTGCCGGGCGTGCGCGACCGTGGACCGATCGACGAGTCGAGGTCGCTCGGCGAGTACGAGCGCACGTGGCTCGCGAAGCTGGAAGCCCAGCTCTACCAGCCGCTCGACGCGCGGGCGCCGCTGCTCGAGAACAACAAGTACTGCTTCCTCTGCCACGACGCCGAGTCGCCGTACGTGGCCGGGACGGTGTTGCCGGTGCTGAAGCCGACCCGCATCGCGCAACGCTGGCTCGCGCACTCCGAGTTCGGGCACGCAAAGCACGAGATGGTGCGCTGCGAGGACTGCCACGCAGCCGTGCGCTCGAGCTCGAAGACGAGCGACGTCAACCTGCCGCCGAAGGAGCTGTGCGCGAAGTGCCACACCGAGGACGCCGCGAGCTCCGCCGGTGCCCGCTGCGCGCTTTGCCACCTGTACCACGACACCAGCCGGGACCCCGCGCAGCGCGCCGCCGCGCAGCGGACGATCCCGGTCGCGGTTCTGCTGGGTGAGGAGCTGCCCGAGCGAGGGCTGCAGATCCCTCCCGGCCCGACGCCGTCGCTGCCCGCGGCGGGAGAGGGCGCGGCGGCCGCGGAATGACGGCCGCACCGGCTTCGCCGGCCACGCGGCCCGGCCCCGGCGACGGACCGGCGCGAAGCGGAATGGGCGCTCTCGGCGAATCGACGCGACTGCGGCTCCTGCTCGTCCTGATGGGCGTGCTGCAGGCGGCCTTCCTCGTGTTGCGCGTGCGTCCGTACGGCGCGTCCGTGCATGCGCTGCTCGGCGTGCTGCTCGCACTCACGCTCGTCGCGACGCTCGTCGTGGCGTTCCTGCCGCAGCACCTCGACGAGCGCGCGTCGGCGCTTCTCGACGCAGCCGGCGCAACCCGCGTCCGCGCGATCGTCACGCTGCTCGCCGTCGCGGTGCTCGCGGGACTTGCGGGCGTGCTCACGCAGCAACCCTTCAGCTGGGACGAGAGGTCGGTTCTCTGGGCCTCCGAGGTGGTCGCCGCGGAAGGGCCGCACGGGCTCTTTGCGCGCTACGGCGAGAACGCCTGGCTCGGACCGCAGCACCCGCCGGTCGTGCCGCTCGCCTACGGTGCGATCACCTGGCTCGCCGGCAGCCACCTGAAAGTGCTCCGCATCGTGAATCTCGCGCTGGGCTGCGGCACGGCGCTGCTCGCGTTCCTCGTCACGGAGCGCCTGTACGAGCGTCGCACGGCAGTTCTCGCCGGGATGCTGCTGCTGGTCTCCCCGCTCTTCGAGCGCATCGCGACTGCGGCGACCAACGACATGCCGCTCACCTTCCTGTTCTGCCTTGCGCTGCTGCTCGCGATCCGGCTGGAACGGGAGGCCGGAGACCGTCTCGCGGTGCTGCTCGGGCTCGTCGCCGGTCTCGGGCTGCTCGTCAAGTATACGATGGTGCTGGTCTTCCCGGTTCTCCTCGCCCTGGCGTGGTGCTTCGGCAGTCTGCAGGCCGCACGGCGGTACGGGCCGGTCGTGCTGGTGATCGCCTTCGCGATGCTGCTCGCGTGGCTCGACCACGCCTGGTCGCTCGGCATCCTCGATGCGCAGCGGACGCACCTCGGACGCCTCGCCGGCGTCGCGCGTCGCAGCCCCGGCTGGGTGCTGGACGCGCTGGTCGTGAAGGCGCCGGCCGCGCTCGGTGTGTACGTCGTCCCGTGGGTCGGGCTCGGGGCCTGGGGGGCGTTCCATCGCCGTGCCATGCAGGACCGCTTCGTCGCGTGCTGGATCGCCCTCGTCTTCGTGCCGCTGCTGCTCACGGTGCCCGACAATCGCTACTTCCTGCCCGCGTTCCCCGCGCTGGCGATCCTCGGCGCGCAGGCGCTGGCCGCGCGCCCGCGCTGGGGCGCGCGCGTGCTGCTGCTCGCCGCCCTGCTGTGCGCGATCACGCTGGCGCTCTACGCGAGCGTCGATCTCGAGCGCCGGGCCGCGATCTTCGCGGCGCGGTGACGTGCCCGAAGCCGACGCGGCAGGGCTCCGGCGGATCGTCCTCGCGGCGGCGCGCGAGATCAACGCCGGGCGCTACTTCGAGGCGCACGAGGAGATCGAGGAGCGTCTGGAGGACGTTCCCGACGCGTGGTGGCCGTTCTTCCTCGGTCTCCTCCAGGTGGCGGTCGGCTACCACAAGCTCGCGAGCGGCAACGCCGGCGCGGCGCGCATGCTCGGCAACGGGCTCGAGAAGCTCGAGCCCTTCGCCGACGACGCGCTGGGCATCGACGTCGGCGCGCTCCGGCGACGTGCGCGGCTCGACCTCCACCGGCTCGAGCAGGGTGACGAAGCCGGCGCGCGCGCGGGCCTGGTGACCGACCCGCCCCGGCTGCTGCCGGTGGTCGCGCGCTGACGCGGACGGTTCAGTCCTTCTGCTCGATCGCCTCGCCGGCGAGCACCAGCTCGCCGTACTGGTTGACGCACGTGGTGCGGCAGCGCAGGCGCCGCTGCGCCGGCAGGATCTCGACGACCTCGGAGCGTGCGGTGACGGTGTCGCCCGTCCGCACGGGGCGCAGGAAGCGCAGCGTCTGCTCGACGGTGATCGCGCCGGGCACGCCGAGCAGCAGCGCATTCGCGGCCGACAGCAGGCTCGCGGTGAGCATGCCGTGAACCACGCGTCCGCCGAAGCGCGTCCCGCGTGCGTATTCCTCGTCGAGGTGCGCCGGGTGGCGGTCGCCGCTCAGCTCCGCGAAGCGCTCGACCTCTTCCTGCGTGAACGTGCGCACGACCGCGGCGTGGTCGCCGACCCGGAACTCCTCGAAGCTCTTCTGCCGGTAGGTGGTCATCGTGCTCGCCCCGGACCTCGAAGGCGGTACACTAGCGCGCGGGCTCGAGGTAGGGCCACATCCACCACTCGTCGGGGTTGGTGCGGACGAAGCGCAGCAGCTCGCCGAGCGCGCGGCCGAGCAGGTCGTCTGCGCCCCCGCCTGGATCGAGGCGCTGGCCGAAGCGGACGCGGATGCCGTCCGGACTGCTCGCGGCGACCACCGGGACCACGGTCGCACCGGTGAGGCGCGCGAGGGTCATGAGGCCACACGCGAAGCGGACCGGCTCGCCGAAGACCGGAACGGTGGCGGCGCGGCGGGCGACGCTGCCCGGCACGTCGATGGGCGTGAACAGCGAGCGTCCGGCGAGGAGCTCGTCGCGCGCCTGTGCCATCGCGGCGGAGTCCGTGGCGATGAAGGGCCGCCCCGCGACCTGCTCGGCCCAGCGTACCTTGGCGCGGGCGTAGGTGCGCTTGCTCTCGGGCATCGGGTTGGCATCGTCGAGGGGTCGTCCGACGATGCTCAGCCCGCCGCCGAGCCGGGCGCACAGAGCGAGGTAGCAGAGCACGGGGGCGCCGAAGTGCAGCGTGCCGAAGATCGTGCCGACGTCCGTGCCGACGTTCGTGCCGACGTTCGCCGGACGCGCGCCGTCGAGGGCCTCGGGCAGCTCGTCGAACTGGAAGAGGGCGGGGTCGAGCGCCGGCCGGTGCATGAAGTAGACGCTGTCGGCCTCTTCGAGCGCCTCGGAGTAGAGGCAGCCGCGGTACACGCGCTCGGCGCGGACGGGGTCGAGGGACAGGGCACGTGCGATGCGCGCGGACGCGACCCGTACCCGTTCCGGGTCCGACGCTCGCTCGACGCGCGCGACGATCCGCGCGTACGCACGTCCGCGGGCACGCCCGCCGCGCGCCAGCGGCAGCAGCCAGCGGTAGCGGACTTCGGCCCAGCCGGAGCGCAAGCGTCAGCTCGTGCGGGACGAGTCTGCGGTCCGCAGCAGCCGCTCGACCAGCGCCGCCAGGTCCCCGACGGAGCGCGCGTCGATCATGTCCTCGCTCGGCACGCGAATGCCGAACTCCATGTCGAGCGAGGTCGCGATCTCCGCGAGCGTCAGCGAGTCGCTCTCACCGAGATCCTCGATGCGCGCCGTGACCTCGAGCGCCCCGTCCGGGACGCGCATCACCTCGCCCACCACCCGCTTCACACGTTCGAGCGTCGTCATGGCCCTACCAACCGACGCCGGGTAGCATGTGATCTTTCGTTGCGGCAACCGAACGCCCAGGCAGCGGCCCCTCCGGCGAAGCCAGAAGCGCGCAGCCGGCCGAGGCGAAGCCGAGCCGAGGCGAAGGCGAGGGAGGGGGACCGAGTCCCCCTCCGCCGTGCGATCAGTTGTTCACCGCGCCCTCGAGGATCCAGTTGCGGATCGCGTCGGTCTGCTCCGCCGACAGCGGTGGCGCGCCGATCGGCATGCGTACCCCGAGACCGGTGCCCAGGATCTTGTCGAACAGGTAGCTGCCGTCGACATCGAACGGCGTCACGTAGTTCTCCGCCTGGTTCTGACCCGATCGCACCCTGAAGATCGCCCCGTACGAGCCGGGGTCCGAGAGGTTCACCGGACCCGCGCCGCCCGCGACGTGGCATGCGAGATTGGTGGCGCAGCTCTGCGTGAAGATCGGCTGCACGTTGCCGGCGTAGGTGGACCTGGTGCCGTCGGGCAACAGGAAGCTGCCCGGGAGGTTGATGCCCGTTGCGATCAGCGTCCACTGGGAGTTGCTGCACGGCGCCTCGGCGCACCCGCTGGCGCCGAAGCAGTTGAGCGTATACTGGATTTCGGCGGGATTCGGCGAGAGCGCTTCGTCGACGATGTCGCAGAAGACGAACGACGGCGGGCTGCCGTCGGTCTTGAAGACGTTCCCGGTGACGGTCCGGTCGCGCGGGTTGTACGAGATCGCCCAGCGTTCCGCGCCGACGTCCTTGCTGATCAGGTAGCGTGCCGAGTCGGGGGTCTGCTGGACGCCCGACTGCTGCGCCGCGGCGCCGGACGCGATGGACGCGACGAGCGCCGCCGCGACGGTGGCCCGGGTCGCCCAGGCCTTGATTCGGGAATCGGTCGAACGCATGCGTCTTGCTCCTCTTCGTGCTCGGGGCGACGGCTCGTGGTCACCTCCGAACCGCGATCGTGCCATAGTTCCACGAAAGGCGACAACCAGGATCCCGCCAGTCGGACGCGATTTCGGCCCGGTGGGACCGCCGATCGGCGCGCTGCCGCGGCGACGCTACTTCAGGCCCGCGGTCAGCGTGACGTTGGCGCGCAGCTCGATCTCGCCCGCGTCGATCTGCGTCGGCGGAGCGGCCTCGGCGGCCGCGGCCCGCATCATCATCGGCATCGGGCCGGGCGGGGGCGAGAAAACGCGCTGCTCCTCGATTCGCAGGATCGAGGCCACCGAGACGCCGGCCCCCGCGGCAGCCGCATCGGCGCGCGCGCGGCCGTCCGCCACCGCGCGCCGGAGCGCCTCGCGCTCCAGCGCCGCGCGCTCCTTGAGGTCGAAGCGCACGCCGCCGATGTTGGTCGCGCCCGCGCCGACCGCCGCGTCGATGACCGTCCCGACCTGCGTCACGTCGTCGAGCCGCACCTCGACCAGGTCGCGCGCGACGTAGCCGCGCGGCACCTGGTGGCCCTTGTCGTAGTCGAACTCGAGCTGCAGGTCGTAGGCGATCGTGCGGATCTGGTCGTCCTTGACGCCGGTCTGCGCGAGCTTCTTGCGCACCGCCGCCATGGCGGTCGCGGTCTTGCGCTGGGCCTCGCCGGGGTTCCGGTCGCGCGACTCGACCGACACCGAGACGAAGGCGCGGTCGGGTGTCGCCTGCACGGTCGCCTCGCCGTTGACGACGATCGCCGGCGGCGGCGGGTCGTCGGCGCGGGCCACGACGGCCGAGGCGGCGACGAGGATCGTGACGAGCGAGCTCGCGGCGAGGCGGCGGGTGCGTGCGACCATGTTCATGTCCTATCCCGGCCCGGCCGGCGCGTCGACCGGCGCGCTCGCTCCGCGGGGTGCGTCGGCTAGAGTGTCGAGCCGTGGCACGTCGCAATCGGATCGGGTCCATCTCGCTGGCCGTTGCCGCCGCGGGGGCCGTCGGCGCCCGGGTCGGGCTCGCGATCGGACCGTTTGCCGGCGAGACCTGGCTGCACGTCGTCGCGGCCGGCTTCGAGGCCGCCGTGGTCGGTGGGCTCGCCGACTGGTTCGCGGTGACGGCGCTCTTTCGCCACCCGCTCGGCCTGCCGATCCCGCACACGGCGATCATCCCGAACCGGCGCGAGAAGATCATCGAGAGCATCGTCTCGATGGTGCAGAACGAGTGGCTGTCGCCCGATGTGATCGGCTCGCGCCTCGCGCGCATCGCGCCGAGTGCGCTGCTGCTCGAGTGGCTCGAGGAGCCGTCGCACGTGGCGCGGCTGGGCGGTCCGATGCGCGACCTGCTGCGCGCCCTCGGACGTACGGTCAACGAGCCCGAGGTCCACGACCTGATCGAGCGCACGATCCGCCACCAGATCCGCGACCTGCCGTCGGACCAGACCGTCGCGCGGCTCCTCGCCCGCGCCGTGAAGAGCGACAGCGCCGACGCGATCGTGCAGTCGGTCGCGCTGTCGCTCGCCAACCTCGCCGACCGCCCGCAGACAGCGGAAGAGCTCGAGTGGTGGATCCAGCGCTCGGCCGAGAAGCTGCGCGAGAGCGGCAAGCGCATGGTGCCGTTCTTCCTGCGGCGCCAGGTGGTGCAGCGGAAGATCGTCGACGCCGCGTGCGCGTACGCGTCGTCGGAGCTGCGCCTCGCGGCGCGCGACGCGGAGCACCCGCTGCGCCGCGCCGCGCTGTCGACGCTCGGCCGCTTCGCCGAGCGCCTCGCCGCCGGTGACCCGCAGGCGAGCCTGCAGGTGGCGCGGGCGCGCGCCGCGCTGGTCGAGAGCGTCGAGCTGCGACCGGTGATCGTCGAGGGCGTGCACCGCCTGCAGCGGCAGCTCGACCGGGAGCTCGCGGACCCGCACGGCGCGCTGTCGACCTTCCTCGACCGGCAGATGCGCGAGGGCATCGTCCGCGTGCTGTCCGACTCCGCGCGCCGCGAGACCTTCGACCACTGGGTGCGCACCACGGCGATCGACCTGCTGCAGAAGAACCACCACCAGATCGGCCTCACCGTGCGCGAGAACCTGGAGGCGCTCGAGACCGGCAAGCTCGTCCAGCAGATCGAGGACCGCGTCGGCGGGGACCTGCAGTTCGTGCGGCTGAACGGCGCGGTGGTCGGCGGGTTGATCGGGCTGCTGCTGGCGGTGCTGCGCGTGGTGTTCGAGCGGTGAGCGGGCGCAGTCGGTCGCGCCCGACGCGCGGTCGGGACTGGCTACCTGGCCGCCGAGACGTCGGGATCGCGTCGCTGCTCGGCCTCCTGGTACTGCTCGCGCACGGGCTGTCTCCGATCCGGACTTCGTTCGACTCGCGCTGGACGATTCCCACCGCCGTGAGCATCGCGTATCGCGGCGACGACGACCTCGACGAGTACGCCTGGCCCATCGTCGAGGTCGAGGGTTACGCAGTGGAGTGGCGCAGGGGCCGGTCGTTCTCGCGGTATCCGGTCGGCCCGTCGCTGCTCGCCGTTCCGGGCGTGCTTCTCTACGACGTCGTGGCGCGCGTCGCCGGAGCGGCGTCGGTCGAGGAGCTGGTCCTTCAGGGCAGAGCGGCGCACGTCGAGGCCGGGGTCGCGTCTCTCGTGGTGGCCGTCGTCACGGTGCTGATCTTTCTGATGGCGCGATGTCGTGAGCTGGGCCGCGGGTCGGCCGCCATGGTCGCGCTCGTGTTCGCGTTCTGCACCCCGGCGTGGTCGACGGCGAGTCGCGGGCTCTGGCAGCACGGCCCTTCGATGCTGACGCTGGCCGCCGCGATGGCTCTGCTGCTGCTCGCCCGGCGCCATGACGCGTGGGTCGTCGCGGCGGGGCTGGCGCTCGGGCTCGGCTTCCTGATGCGCCCGACGAACGCGATCCCGCTGGCCGTGCTGACGGCGTACGTGGCGCTGCGCCATCCGTGGCGCCTGCCGGCCATGGCTGTCGCGTCGGGCGCCGTCGTCGCCGCCTTCGTCGCGTGGAACCTGCAAGACTCGGGCGTGCCGCTGCCCGCGTACTACCAGGCAGGGACGCAGCCCTGGCCGCCGTTATCGGAGGTGCCGCGAAATCTCGCCGGCCACTTCGTGAGCCCCAACCGTGGGCTGCTGGTGTTCTCGCCGGTTGTCCTGCTCGCGGCCGCGGGGATCGCGATGCAGGTTCGTCGCCGGACGCTCGATGCTCTCGACGTCGCCCTGCTCGCCGTGCTGTGCGGCCACTTCGCGCTCGTCGCGTCGTTCCGGGTGTGGTGGGCCGGCCACTCGTTCGGGCCGCGCTTTGCAACCGACATCCTGCCGGTGCTGGCGTGGTTCGCGATGCCGGTGGTGCGCGCGATCGGCGATCTGCCCTCGCACCGGCGTCGTGCCGCCCGGGCGTTCACGGCGCTGCTGATCGCGTGGAGCTTCCTCGTCCACCTGCGCGCCGCGACGACGTGGGACGTCTGGGCGTGGAACGGCTCGCCGGTGAGCATCGACGATCGGCCCCAGCGCGCGTGGGACTGGTCGGACCTGCAGATCCTGCGCGGGCTCGGGCGCGACGACCGACGCTGACGTCTATGTCAGGAACGGAAGCGTCGTGAACGGCCCACCCGGCAGCAGCGGCGCGTGCGTGCCGGGCGTCGCCAGCCACTTGTCGATCACCGTCGCGTACACCTGCCGGAAGTCGGTGTGGACCTTGAGGTTGCCCTTGTTCAGGTCGTTCAGCGCCGGCACCGCGCCGTAGACGCCACCCACGACCGCATCGCCCATCGCGAACAGCACCGACGCCTCGCCGTGGTCGGTGCCGTTGCCGCCGTTCTGCGCGACGCGGCGGCCGAACTCGGAGAACGTCAGGACGAGCACCTTGTTCGCGATGCCGAGGTCGACGGTGTCGTCGTAGAACGCCTTCAGGTCGGTCGCGAGCTCGGTGAAGAGGTCCGCCTGACGGCCGGTGAGCGAGCCCTGGTTCGAGTGCGTGTCGTAGCCGCCCTGCCGGACGTGGAAGAAGCGTGCGCCGACCGGCGTGCCGGTGATCGCGTCGTTGCGCAGGATCGACGAGACGTCCTTCAGGCGCCGCGCCAGGCGACCGGGCTTGCCGTTCAGGTTCGACGGCCAGCTGGTGTCGATCGCCTGATACGCGTCGAGCGCGCCGAGGAGCACGTTGCCCGAGATCCCCACCGCGTTGTGCGTGCCCGAGGTCTCGAGCGGGTCGGCCTCGACGGCGTACGCGGCGGTGAGCGCGTCGACCTTCGCAGCGAGGTCGGGGTACTGCGGGTCATCGGTCAGCTCGAACTCGGCGAGGCTGCCGACCGCAAGGACGTTCGAGTCGCTGCTGAGGAACGTCGGGTTGAGCGTGTTGTCGAAGTCGACCGTCACCAGGTCGCTCGAGGTGAACGCCGAGTCGAGGTAGCGGCCGAACCAGCCGTCGACGAACGCGCCGGTCGGGTTGGCGCTGAACCAGATGTCCTCGGAGCGGAAGTGCGACAGGTTCTGGTTCGGGTAGGCGATGCCGTTGAGCACCGCGACCTTGCCGGCGGCGTAGACGTCGTGCAGCGGTGCGAGCGACGGGTGCAGCCCGAGCCGGTTGCCCTTCACCGGGTCGGGGTCGATCTCCGTGGCGAGCAGGTTCGCGACCGGGATGCCGATGCTCGGACGGGCCGCATCGTACAGCGAGCGCTGGGCATGTCCGGGTTTGTCGTCGATCGGGATCACGGTGTTGAGCCCGTCGTTGCCACCCTCCATCTGCACCAGCACCACGATCGCGCCGGCGGGGCCGGCCCAGGCCGTCGAGGCACCGAGCAAGGCGCGCTGGAACGGGTGCGGGGCGCCGAGCGCCGCCGCCGTGAGGGCGCCGCGCGTGAGGAACTTTCTTCGCGAGATGGCCATGGTCGTCCTCGTGCGCTTCAGTGGATGTGGAACTCGGGGAGCTGCAGGATCAGCGCGATCACCCCGCGGACCTTCTTCTCGATCACGGCAGGATCGGAGAAGCTCGCCGGCGGCGCCGGGTCGTTCAGGTACGCGACGAGCGCGTCGCGCGTACCGGCCGGCACGCGCGATGCGATGCCGAACACGCCGAGCAGCTCGTCGACGACCTGACCCGCGCTGGTCGCGCCGTCGTCGAAGATCTGCGTCGGCTTCAGCTTGAGCTCCTTCACGTCGCGTCCTGCCGCGAGCGTCTGGGCGAACGCGAAGCGCTGCAGGAACTGTCCGGTCGACAGCCACGACAACCCGCCGCTCCAGCCGTTCACGCTCGGCGGCTCGAACAGCTCCATGCCCATGTCGTCGAGGAAGATCGGCACCTGCGCGTAGTTGCTGCTCGCCTTGGTCGCGCGCATCGCGCTCAGGGCGAACTCGACGGGGTTCTTGACGCTGCTGGTCTTGGCCTGCGCCGAGTAGAACTCGTCGTGCAGGAAGATCGCGCGCAGCAGGTCGCGGATCACGAATCCGCCCGAGATGAACGGTGCCGCGATCTCGTCGACGAGTGTCTTCGACGGGTTCGGGTAGGCGAAGTACTCCCAGAGCTTCTTCGCGAGGAAGCGCGGCATGGTCAGCTCGCCGTCGGTGTCGCGGTGCGCGAACAGGATGTCGATCACGTTCTGCGCCGGCGGCAGCAGGGCGCCGTTCGCGTCCTCGAAGCCGATGTTGCCGCTCGCCTGATGCCCGGTTCCGGCGAAGAGGGTCTTGTTGCCGTTGTCGAAGCGGCTCGAGTTGAAGAAGCCGAGGTCCTTCGAGAAGTCGATCTGGTAGCCGGTGCAGCAGCGCGCCATCTGCTCGACGTCGGTCTGCGTGTAGTTCTCGCCGCCGTTCAGGTCGAAGACGCCGAGCACGAAGAGCTCCATCAGCTCGCGCCCGTAGTTCTCGTTCTTGTTGTTCTTGCTGTTCAGGCGCCCGTCGAGGAACTCGAGCATCGCGGCGTCGCGCGTCACCTCGTAGACCAGCGTCTTGAACGACCCGAGGCCGTGCAGGCGGAAGGTCCGGTTCTGGTAGGACATCTGCCGGACGTTCTTCACCACCGAGTACTGCGTCGCGAAGTGGTCCTGCCAGAACAGGACCATCTTCTCCTGCAGGCGGCGCGCGTTCTGCGTCGCCATGCGCTTGACCCACCAGGTCCGCAGCTTGCCGAGGCTCTCGTTGTCGGCGTCCGGCGTGCCGGGCCCCTTGGCGCTCATGCCCTTCTGCGAGACCAGGAACTCGACGGTGAGCACCTGGCCGCGGCGCTCCCACGTGCCGGCTTCTTTGAGCTTGGCGCCGAAGCCCGCGCGCGACAGCAGGTGCAGGACGTTCTCGGTGTTCCAGTCGACCATGATCCCCCCGGACGCCGGAGAGCTCGGCGTGACCACGGCGACTCTGCCCACCGTCTAATGTCGGCGCAAGCCGCTATCGCGCTACGGGAGGGACGAGGAACGATGCCGTCGGATCGGAAGCTCCGGCGGCAACGGGTGCGGGGCCGCTGCGCCCGGCGATGCGGCCCGGGTTCGCCTCGCGTCCGCTACTCGACCGCGGTGATGACTCCAGGCGACGGTGGGGTGGTGAGGAACGGCGCCCACGCCTGGTCGCCCGCGAGGTAGACCTTCAGGAACGGCAGGATCTGGCGCTTCACGCGCTCGTGCGCCTCGTCCTGCGTGAGCGTCACCGGCGGGTTGCAGTCCACGCTCGGGAAGCAGCCGTCGGAGAACGCATAGTGCCCGGCATCCTCGATGCCGACCAGACGCTTCGGGCCCGTCGAGCGCTCGTAGGCTGCGAAGATCCCGGCGTTCGAGACCACGGACTCGACCTCGCCGTACAGCGTCAGCGACGGGATCGAGAGCTGCGAGCCAGGTCCGGTCGCAGCCGCCATCGGCACGGCGACCGTGAAGCGGTCGTCGAGCGCCGTCGTGAGGTACGTCGTCAGGCCGCCGAACGAGTGGCCCGACATCCCGAGACGGGTCTCGTCCACCGCGCGGAAGAACGGTGACGCCGGGTCGTCGTCCGCGTCGAGGATCCAGTCGAGCGCGAACACCATGTCCCGCGGACGCTCGACGGCGGACTTCGTGAGTGCGTCGCTCGTCCGGCAGGCCGGGAGCTCGAAGAGCGTGTTGCCCGGGTGCGGTACCGCGACGACGATGAAACCGTGCGTCGCGAGCCACGGGGTGAGGAACGGGCTCTGGCGCTCGAAGCCGCACGAGCCGTGGCTGAACAGCAAGACCGGATAGGGACGGCGCGACATCGCGAGCGGCGCGTCGCGCACCGCCCGCGAGCCGCTCTCGATCGGTCCTGCGTCGGGCGCGGTCGGATACCAGACGACGGCGTTCAGCACGCGCTCCGTGCCCGGCTCGGCGGCCGATTGCTTGACGAGGCGCACGTCGCGGAAGCCGGCCTCGTACGGGCCGTCGTCGCGCGTGTCGAAGCAGGTGCCCGCAGTCCACTCGACGACGTCGGCGCAGAAGCTCTGCCCGGTACGCGCCTTGCGCGCGGCCCCGCCGGCGACGAACGGGGTGATCGGTCGCGTCGCCGCCGTGCCTGCGAGCTCCGGCAGCCGCGTCCGCCGGCCGCCGATCGAGCGGCACGACGCCGCACTCGTGACCTTGCAGCTGGCGCGAGGGGCGGAGGTTCCCTGGACGGACGCGCACGCGACGTCGCCCGTACCGCACACCGAGCCCTCGATCAGGCCCCGCGCCGTGGCGACGCACGCCTCGCCGAGCGTGCCGTCCGCCTCGGCGCGCTCCAGCACGGTGCGCGCGCAGGCACGGTAGTCGGAGCGCTTGCGGCCGGTGGAGCCGTCGTGGGCGTCGCACGGACAGCTCTCCTCGAGCGCCGCGCGGAAGGCCGCGAGCGCGCGCTCGTCGTCGAGCGCGTGCTCGCCGTCGCGGCAGGCGCCGTGTGCGGCGGCCGGCGCGGGCGCGACGGCGCAGGCGAGCAGCAGCGAGAGGAGCGTCAGGGCGATGGGCGACGTGGTCCGGCGGCGATGGCTCATGGCACGGGACTACGGGCGATCCCGGCCCCGGGCCTCAAGCCCGGATCGTGCTGCTCCCGCCCTCGGGGGGCGACCGGCTCCGGCCCGTGCGCCAACGGTCGGCGGGCCGCCGGCTCAGGTCTGCCGGCGCACCGGGAACGCCCTGCCGATCCGCCGCATCATCTCCCAGATCCAGTAGACCTGCGGGTAGATGAGCGGCTTGCCGCTGGTCAGCAGCGCTCCGGCGACCTCGCGGTCGGGATCCGCCCAGCAGAAGACATTGGTGAAGCCGATGTGGCCGAAGGCGCGGTTCGTGTTCGGACCGTACAGGCTGAACCACTCGGCGCCGAGCATGAAGCCGAGGCTGAAGCGGAACGGCAGCCCCAGCGTGAGGTCGAGCTCCATGTACGACTGCTCGGCGATCGCGCGCTTGACGGTGCGCGGCTCGAACACGTGTACGCCGTCGAGCTCGCCGCCGCGGCGCAGCAGGTCGAAGAAGCGCGCCGCCTCGGTCGCGGTCGACATGACGTTGCCGGAGGGGAAGATGCTGCGCACGAAGCGCGGGTCGTTGCTGAAGTCGACCACGCCCTGCACCGACAGCCCGAGGGCGCGCTCGAAGAGCGTCGAGATCGGCGGCAGCGGGACGGGCCCGGTGAACGCGTTCACCGCGACCTGCCCGACGTCCTCGTGGGCGACGCCGTAGTTCATCCAGCGGAAGCCGAGCGGCGCCAGCACGTGCTCGCGCAGAAACGTCCGGATGTCCTGCCCGGTCACGCGCCGCACCACCTCGCCGAGCAGGAAGCCGGTCGTGACCGCGTGGTAGGACTGTCGCTGCCCGGCGCGCAGCGACGGCTTCTGCTCGCACAGCATCTCGACGATGTCGTTCGGCCGCTCGAGCAGTCCCGGGTCCATCGAGTCGGGCGGTGGCAGCGGCACGCCGGCGCGGTGCGCGAGGACGTGGCGCAGCGTGATGTGCTGCTTGCCGTGCTTGGCGAACTCCGGGATGAACTGCGCGACCGGGTCATCGAGGTGCACGAGGCGCCGCTCGTCGAGCAGGTGGATGACCATCGCGGTGACGGGCTTGGACGCCGACAGCAGGCAGAACGGTGTGTCGGGCGTCGCGACGACCTTCGCGGCATCGGGCGCGTCGTCGGGCGAGTTGCCGCGCGGGTGGCCGATCGCGCGATCGAGCACGACCTCGCTCTGGTAGCGCACGCAGAGCGCCGCCGCGGGGTGCGTCCCGCTCGCGTACAGGTTGCGGACGGCGTCCCAGGCCGCGTTGACGGCGCCGCGGTCGAGGCCCAGGTGGCGTGGCTCGATCTCGGTGCGCGGACGCACCGTGGTCACCTCGTCCAGCGAACGCGGGACGCGGCACAGTGGGTACAGCGACGGCATGGACGTGAGCTTGTCTATCGACGCGTCACGCCACGTTCAAACCAAGGTTTCACGCGGCCGGCGTGGCCCTCGGCCACGCACGGTCGGGCGTGCCGACGCCGTACAGCGCCGCCGCGTTCTCCCACAAGACCTTCCGCTGCACCTCGCGCGGCAGCCCGCCGTACGCGGCATCGATCTTCTCGCGCACGTTGCCGTAGAGGCAGACCGGATGCGGGTAGTCGGTCTCGAACAGCACGTTGTCGGCGCCGACGACGTCGATCAGGCGCTGTGGTGCCACCTCCTCGAAGAACGCGCACACCGAGACCTGGCGATGAAAGTACGCGCTCGGCTTCTCCCGGTACTCCGGGCGCTCGACGTCGACGCGCGAGTAGCCGAAGACGTGGTCGACCGACTCGAGCATGAAGGGCACCCAGCCCATGCCGCTCTCGACCGACACGAAGCGCACGCCGGGATGCCGCGGTAGCACGCCCGACATGAGCAGGTCGGTGAGCTGCATCGCGTTCTTGAAGAACAGCGCGGTCGTCGAGCGCACCACCGTCGGTGCGACGCCGTGCGCCGCGATGCGCTCCATCGCGAACTCCTCGCTGAAGTTCGCGGAGCCGAGGTGCAGGTTCACCGGTAGGCCGGTCTCGGCGGCGACGTTCCACAGCGGATCCCAGTGCCGGTCACCCAGATAGGGCAGCCCGTACGCCTGCGGCTCGCCGGTGAACAGGATGCCGCGGTGACCGAGCGCGGCGCAGCGGCGCACCTCGTTCGCTGCGGCCGCGACGTCCCAGAACGGCAGCGCCAGCACCGGGATGAAGCGTCGCGCGTCGGCCGAGCACCACTCGATCAGCCAGTCGTTGTAGGCGCGCACGCAGTCGAGCATCAGCGCCCGGTCCTCGAGCCCGAGGAAGCTCTCGTTCCCGAAGCCGCCGATGTTCGGGTAGATCGCGCACGCCCAGATGCCGACCGAGTCGAGGTAGTCGAGGCGGGCGTGTGCGTCGTACGCGGCGGCGGGCACCTCGTCCATGTTGCGCGGCGCCGCGGGGAACGGGTCCTTCCAGCCCGCGACGGCGGTGTGGCCCACCGGGACGATGCGCTCGGTCTTGCCGAAGCGCCAGTGGTCGACGCCGTTCTCGTCGCGCACGAGGTGCGGCACGCGGTCGCCCCACTTCGCCGACACGCGCTTCGTCCAGACGTCGCCGGGCTCCGTCACGTGCGTGTCGCTGTCGATCACCCAGTCGGTGATGCGCGGCGCTCCGTCATTCATCGGCCGTTCCCTCCGGGCGCGACCTTTCGCCGGTGCGCGTCCAAGGTCAAGCGGTCGGCGCGCGACGCTCGCCCCGCCCGACACCCGGCTCGCCGTCCTCGGGGCGTTGGAGTAGGGGAGGCGCATGTTCACCAGTGCACGCAGCGTCGGCGGTGATCACGCGAGCGCGCGGTCGATGGCGCTGGGGCGGAACGGCATGGTCTGCACGAGCCAGGCGCTCGCCTCGTCGGCCGGGCTCGCGATGCTCCGCGCCGGCGGCAATGCGTTCGACGCGGCGATCGCGGCGGTCGCCGTGCAGGGCGTGGTCGAGCCGTACAACACCGGCGTCGGCGGCGACTGCCTGATGCTCGCATGGAGTGCCGCCGAGCAGAAGCTCCTCGCGCTGAACGGGACCGGTCGCGCGCCGCGCCGCGCGACGCAGGACGAGTACGCGCGCCGCGGCGTCGCCGCGCTGCCCGCGCAGGGCATCCTCACGGTGACCGTGCCCGGCGCGGTGGACGCGTGGTGCATGATCCTCGAGCGCTGCGGCACGCGCCCGCTCGGCGACGTCCTCGCCGCGGCGATCGCGTACGCCGAGGACGGCTTCCCGGTGACGGAGGTCGTGTCGCTCGAGTGGGGGCTGTCGGCGCAGGCGGGCTTCCTCGGCAACGACGCGGCGCGCGCCTGCTTCGCGCCCGGCGGCGAGCCGCCGAAGCTGGGACAGGTCGTGCGCTTCCCCGATCTGGCGCGCGCGCTGCGCGTGATCGCCGACGGCGGCCGCGACGCCTTCTACCGCGGCGCGATCGCGACGCGCATCGCCGCGCTGTCCGCGGAGCACGACGGTCTGCTGGCGCCCGACGACCTCGCGTCCCACGCCTCGACCTGGGTCGAGCCGATCGCGACGGACTACCGCGGCTACCGGCTGTACGAGCTGCCGCCGAGCACGCAGGGCATCGTCGCGCTGCTCGCGCTGAACGTCCTCGAGTGCTTCGACGTCGCGGGTCTCGCGCCGCTGTCGCCGGAGATGCTGCACCTGCGCATCGAGGCGATGAAGCTCGCGTTCGCCGACCGCGCGCGCTTCGTCTGTGACCCCGAGCACGCACCGATCCCGATCGACGCGCTGCTGGACAAGGGCTACGCGCGACGTCGTGCCGCGCTGCTGTCGCGCGAGCGGGCGCTGCCGGCGGCGAGCGCCGGCGAGCCGCTTTCGAGCGAGACCGTGTACCTGACGGTCGCCGACCGCGACGGCAACGTGGTGTCCCTGATCAACAGCCTGTTCGGGCCGTTCGGCTCCGGTCTCGTCGTCCCCGGAACGGGCATCGCGCTGCAGAACCGCGGCCGCGGCTTCGTCCTCGACCCGGCGCACCCGAACTGCATCGCACCGGGCAAGCGTCCGTTCCACACGCTGATCCCCGCCATGCTGTGCGACGCGGACGGGCCGCGCGTGTCGTTCGGCGTCATGGGCGGCGACGTGCAGGCGCAGGGTCACCTGCAGGTGGTGTCGAACCTGGTCGACCACGGCATGAACGTGCAGGAGGCGCTCGATCAGCCGCGCTTCCACTACCTGGGCGGCGCGGCGGTCGCGCTCGAGGCCGCGTTTCCCGAAGCGGTCCGCGGGCGGCTCGCGGCGCTGGGGCACGATCTTCAGGGCCCGCTCGCGGCGATCCTGCGCGGCGGCTTCGGCGGCGGGCAGGGCATCATGATCGACCCCGCGACCGGCGCGTACTGGGGCGGCTCCGACCGTCGCAAGGACGGCAGCGCGATCGGCTACTGAGGCGGGCGCAGCCAGACGTGCATCGCGCCGTCGTTGCCGTCGGCGCCGATCTCGCGCTCGAAGCGCTCGACCCACGGCGCCCCGTGCTGCTCGAGCCAGGCCGGGATCGTCTGGCGCAGCACGCCGACGCCGCCCGGCGAGCCGCGTCCCTTGCCGTAGACGATGCGCACCTCGGGCTCGGCGGCGGCCGCCATCTCGGCGACGAAGCGCTCGGTCTCGGCGATCGCGTCGCGCACGCCCAGGCCGTGCAGGTCGAGCGTCGGCACGTGGTGGAACACCGCGCGCACGAGCCGCCGCAGGAGCGAGGCGATCAGCCGGCCTCGTGCGCGATCGCCGGCTCGCGCGTGCCGAAGAGGAACAGGACGAACGCCAGCAGCGCGGCCCCCGAGGCGAGCTCGAACATCGTGCGGTGGCCGAACGCGTGCACCACCGGGCCCAGCACGAAGCCGGCCGCGGTCACGCCGACGTTGAACGTTCCGTTGTAGAACGCCTGCACGCGCCCGAGCTGGCCCGGTCCGGCGAGATCCACGCTGAACGCGTTCATCGTCGGGTAGGTGATGCCCTGCGCGAGGCCGAACGACAGCCCGGCGGCGAGGAAGGTGGACAGCGACGTCACCTCCGACAGCCCGAAGATCGCGAGCGAGAGCAACGCCATGCCCGGCAGGATCATGCGGCGCAGACCGAAGTCGTCGGCGAGCCGCCCCGCCCAGAGCCGCGTGGTGATCGCCATCGACGTGTACGAGAGGAAGAAGACCGATACCGGACCGAGCTGCGCGTCCTGCGCGAAGGTCGGCACGAAGGTCATCACCGAGCCGAAGGCGATGCCGCACAGCAGCGTCGCGCCGAGGCTCACCATCAGCTCGCGCGGCAGCGCGGCCCCGGCGCTGTCCGCGGTCGACTGCTGGCGCGGCGGCTCGGGGAGCGTCCACGCGAGCGCGAGGCCGATCATCGAGAACGCCGACGCGATCGCGAACAGGCCGTGGAAGTCGGTCCAGCGGAGCAGCTGCTCGCCGAGCGTCGGGGCGAACGCGTGTGTCGTGAGCGTCGAGACGCCGAAGAAGCCGAGCGCCGTCGCGCGGCGCTCGGGCGGCGTGTAGGCCGCGGCGAGCGTCGACGCCGAGTTGAAGCCGCAGGCGAAGAACAGCCCCTGCAGCCCGCGCAGCACGAACATCCACGGCGCGACCTCGTCGACGAAGGCGAACGCGAGCGACACCAGCGACATGCCGGCGAGCCCGGTGCGGAGAAACACCCGGCATCCGACACGGTCGATGAGGAGCCCGACCACGAACACGCCGGCGAGGCTCAGCACGCCGAGCGAGCCCATCACGAAGCCGACCGTCTGCTCGGACCCGCCGAGCGCGCGCACGTGCAGCGGCAGCAGGAAGAAGCTCGCGAAGGTCATGAAAAAGCAGAAGTTCGCGACGGTGAGGCGCAGGAAGCGGCCGGACAGGATGATGGAGGACTGCATGGCGCTCGCTCGGGACCCGCTGGGTGTCGCGGATCGGCGCGGGTGGTGCAACCGCGGCCCTCATGCCCGTCGCGGGTGGTGCAACCGCGGCCCTCATGCCCGGCGCGGGTGGTGCAACCGCGGCCCTCATGCCCGTCGCGGGTGGTGCAACCGCGGCCCTCATGCCCGTCGCGGGTGGTGCAACCGCGGCCCTCATGCCCGTCGCGGGTGGTGCAACCGCGGCCTTCATGCCCGTCGCGGCGAGCGTCGATAATGCCGTTGCGGCCGCGCGCGCAGTCTCGCGGATCGGGAGGAGAGCGATGTCACAGTTCCTCGAGGTCATCGAGTGGCTCGACGAGAGCGGGACCGAGATCGTCCACCGCGTGCCGGAGGGCGGCTCGGGCGAGACCAAGCTCGGCGCGCAGCTGATCGTCCGCGACAGCCAGGCGGCGATCTTCTTCAAGAGCGGCCGCGGCCTCGACGTGTTCGGCCCCGGGCGGCACACGCTGTCGACGATGAACCTGCCGATCCTCACCAAGGTGCTGGCGCTGCCGTGGGGCTTCACGAGCCCGTTCCGCGCCGAGGTGTACTTCGTCAATCAGAAGGTGTTCACCAACCTGCGCTGGGGGACGAAGGAGCCGGTCGCGTTCCGCGACCGCGAGCTCGGGCTGGTCCGCCTGCGCGCGTTCGGCGCCTTCACCATGAAGATCGTGGAGCCGCTGCTGTTCGTGAACAGCCTGGTCGGCACGCAGGGCGTGTTCACCACCGCCGACGTCGAGGACTACCTGCGCGCGGTCATCGTTTCGCGCTTCAACGACTACCTGGGCGAGAACGTCGATACGCTGGTCGAGCTGCCGCAGCGCTACGACGAGATGGCGGCCGCGGTCCGCGAGCGGCTCGAGGCCGACTTCGGACAGTACGGCATCGCCCTGCGCGACTTCCTGATCGGCAGCATCACGCCGCCCGAGAACGTGCAGCGCCGCCTCGACGAGCGTACGGGGATGGCTGCCGTCGGGAATCTCGACGACTACCTCAAGTTCCGCGCCGCGAACGCGCTCGGCAACGGCGGCGCGGGTGGCAACGGCAACGGCGGCGCCCCCGGCAACGGCAACGGTGCGGGCGGCGCGATGGAGATGGGCCTCGGCGCCGGCCTCGGCATGATCCTGCCCGGCATGGTGCTGCGCTCGCTGCGCGGCGAGCCGATCACCTCGCCGGAGATGCTGCAGCAGGGCCTGCACTGCCCCGAGTGCCACGCGGCGGTGTCGGCCGAAAGCCGCTTCTGCGCGCGCTGCGGGCACCAGATGGTGGTGGCACGCAAGTGTCCGCGCTGCGCGAAGAACGTCACCGCGCTCGCGAACTTCTGCCCGTCGTGCGGCCTCGACCTCGCGAGCAGGCTCGCCTGCACGAGCTGTGCGACGCCGCTGCCGCCGGGCACGCGCTACTGCTTCGAGTGCGGCGAGAAGGTCCCCGAGGCCGCGACGCAGCCGCCGCCGGCGGCGCCGGCGCCTTGACGACCGCGCCGACCCTGTGCGCACCCGCGGGCGTCGGCGCGGCGTTCGTCGTCGCGTCGACGTGCCCGCGCTGCGCGGCGCCGCTCGACTTCGCCGAGGGCTCGAACGCGGTGCGCTGCGCGCACTGCGGCACCGTGCTGCTCGTCACCGGACGCCGGCGCGTGCTGCGCTGGGCGGTGCGCCCGCGCGTGAGCGCGGTCGAGGCGCGGAAGCTCGCGGCGTTCGCGAGCGGTGCTGCCGCGGCGCGCGGTGCGCCCCGCCTGGTGTTCGTACCGTACTACCGGCTGACGGCGGAGGAGCTGTTCTGGCAGCGCGAGCGCGTGCGTCGTGCGCCGCGCGCAGCCGATCCCGAGCAGCCGCTCGACGAGGGCGGGCGTCTGCTGCGCGCGCTCGGCGGCGGCTCCCGCGCGGAGGGCGAGGTCGAGCTGCAGCTCGCGAGCCGGGCGATCGAGCGCAGCTTCCTCGCCTGTCCCGAGATCGCGGGGCTCGCGACCTGGTCGCTCGGCGTCCGGACGGGGGTGCTGCGTCTCGAGCTCTTCGACCGCGAGACGCTCGAGCGCGACGGCGTCGTGGTCGAGCCGACGGTCGCTGCGGACGCGGCTCTGGCGCGCGCGCTCGCGCCGCAGGTGCCCGGCGATACCGTGCACCGCGACGTGCTGCGCGTCGTGCTGTCGCTGGTGTGGTTTCCGCTGTGGACGGTGCCGACGGCGGCGCGCCGGGTCGCGGTGATCGACGCCGTGACCGGATCGATGGTCGCGCGCGACGCCGGCGCGGCGGAGCTCGACGCGCTGCTCGCCGGCGACGGGGCCGCGGCGGGCGGGACGCACGTCGTCGGCTTCCGGCCGCTGTGCTGTCCGAACTGCGGCTGGGACTTCGCGGTGCGCGCGGCGGACGTGGTGTTCCACTGCGGCTCGTGCGAGCGCACCTGGGAGCTGCGCGGCGAGGAGCTCGAGCAGATCGCCAGCGACGTCGTGGCGCCGACCGCCGCGGACGCGAGCGACGCGCTGCCGCGCCTGCCGGTCTGGGAGGTGCGCGGGGCCGTGACGACGCGGCAGGCTCCGGCGGCAGCGAGCGTCGTCCTGCCCCAGAGGCTGTTTGCGCCCGCGTTCTCGTGGCGCCCGCTCGATCACCTGTGCGACCTCGGCGTGCGACTCGCCCGCCGCGCTCCGGCCGCGCCCGACCTCGAGCCGACGAAGGAGATGCCGCTGGTCGGCTGTTCGCTCGACCGTGAGGACGCGCTCGTCCTCGCACGGGTGGTCGCGCTCGCGCTCCTGCTCGACGACGGCAACGTGCGCTTCGCCGCCGCGCGCGGGAGGCCGGTGCCGGGAGTCGCGATCGACGATCCGGTGACGCGCCTCGTCTGGCTGCCGTTCGCAGGTGACGCGTACTCCGTTCGCGACCCGTTCGGCCGCTACGCGCTGCCACGCCGGGCGGTGGAGAGCATGATCGGCGAACCTCTGCCCGGCGTGGCATCCAAAACCAGGAGCCCGTCATCGCCGCTGCGCGCGCGACCGTAGAACTGCAAGGCCACCGGACAGAGTGTCGAAGTTCGCCCGTGTCTGGTGGTGAGCCAGGCTTCGACCGGAACGAGTGCTCGGATCACGCCGGAATGGCGCTCGGCGTGGGCCGGAACGCGGAGGGAGCTCGGGCGGCCGACTGCCGGTTTGCGGTCTAGCGGCGCCTGCGATGGCGGGACGTTCTTGCCGCGACGGTCGTTGGCTATGATGAAGACGCGCGTCCCATCTGGTCTCGAGCAGGAGCCAGCCAGAGGTGGGAGCCAGCGGAACGGCGCCGTCGCCGCACTACTGATCCTTCTGCTGGTGGGCATGGTACTCCGCCTGGTGGGGATCTTCACCGTTGGGAACGTCCCGAAGCTACACGGTGACGAACGGTACTACGTTCGTGCCGCGCGCACCTTGCTCGACCAGGGCTCGTTCCCAGGCTCGTTCCGTCCTCCGGGATACGCGGCCTTCATCGCCGGGTCGCTGCGCGTCCTGCCGTGGGGTTCGAGGGGCGTCCAGCTAGCGCAGGCCGCAGTGTCGCTCGTCGCTCTCGCGCTGGTCTTCGATTTGGTGTGCCGACGATTCGGTGTCCGTCCGGCGTTGCTCTCGGGGCTCCTTTGCGCAGTCAATCCGACGTTGATCCACTACACATCCCTGTTCTGGTCGGAAACGTTGGTGGCGACGCTGATCTTGCTTGTGCTTTGGTGTCTCGATCGTTTCGCCGACGAGCCGCGATCGCGGTGGTTGGTCGCGGCGCGTGTCGCGCTCGGCGCAACCGCCTTGACGCGCGAGATGCATCTGTACTTCGCCCCGTTCATCGTTGCGTGGATCGTCTCCGTACGCCAACGCCCGCTGTCGTCGAAGCTGTCGGCAGCGATGGTCTTCGCGATGTCGGTTGCGATCGCCGTTCTGCCTTGGATGATGCGCAACCACCGACAAATAGGCGAGTTCGCGTTGTCGATGAATCGCTGGTTGCCTGCTGCGATGGGAAACCGTCCCGCGCTCGACGGCACTTTGCTCGGGCCTGGCAGCCACGCGGAGATGGTTGCTGCGTACAGGGAATATCCATCACCCGTGGCGCGCGAAGCCTATGCTCGTCGGACGGCGCTCGACAGCATCGCGGAGCAGCAGCCGTGGTGGATCGTACGCAAGGTGGCGCGCAACACCGATCTGCTGTTCTCCCCCACGAGCCAGCTGTCCCGGTACGCCCGACGAGGCTGGCTGCCCGACGAGTTGAGGTCGGTCGCAACGTTCCTGGTCGTGAGCGAAGCAGCGGCGTATGGCGTCTTGATGAGCCTCGGGATCGTAGCTCTGTGGTTCGTACCTGGCGGCCACCCCAAGGCCCTGGTCGTTGCCTGGATCATCTTCAGCTGGGGGGTTTACGTGATCGCGAACGCGAACCATCGGTTTCGGGTGCCGTTGCTGCCGTTGTTCGCGCTGTACGCGGGCCCGCTCCTCTGCGGGCGCTGGGTGAGCGATCGCACGTTTCGCCCGCGCCTCGTGGGCGCGCTGGTGTGCCTGGCGGTCTTCGCGGTGGTTCAGCTCGGCCGCGTGCGGACCTCACCCAACGATGAGACGGCCAGTGAAGAGGAGGCGTCGACGACGGCAGAGTCGATCCCGTGACCCCGGTGCGGCCGGTGCCCTTCGGCCTGCCGGCCCCTCGGTCACGGCTGTGACGCGGGACCATGAACCCCTGAGAATCCCGGCCCGGGCCCTACTTCGAAGAGCTGGCTCGAGAGCCAGCGGCTCATGGCCTGGCGCGCTCGGACCATGCGACTCGCCGAAGCCCTCAGACTCCGGACTGCTCCCGCGGTTCGGCAGCGCTCACTCCGGGTCGCGGAACTCCGCCGTGCGCTTCTCGAGGTTCGCCTTCACCGCCTCCATCTGATTCGGGCTGCCGATCAGCGAACGCTGCAGGCTCTCCTCGAGCGCGAAGCCGTCGTGGCGCGAGCCGAGCCAGCTCTCCGCGAACAGCTTCTTGCCGGCCCGGATCGCGTCGGGTGACTTCGACGCGATCTCGCCCGCCAGGTCTAGCGCGCTCGCGAACGGGTTCTCGGCGGTGCGCGTCGCGAGCCCGAGAGCCACGGCCTCCGTGCCCGACACCACGCGGCCGGTGAAGGTCAGCTCCTTCGCCACGTCGAGGCGGACCAGGTGGCGCAGCGTCTGGCTGCCGCTCATGTCCGGGATGAGCCCCCACTTGATCTCCATCACCGACAGCTTCGCGTCGGGTGCGACGATGCGGATGTCGGCGCCGAGCGCGATCTGCAGCCCGCCGCCGTACGCGACGCCGTGCACCGCGGCGATCACCGGCTGCGGCAGCGCGGTCCAGGCGTAGGCCGCGCTCTGCGCGAAGTTCGCGGGCGAGGCGTCGCTGCGCGACAGCAGGCCCGGGGCTCCGCCACTGCGCTCTCCGCTGCCCATCGCCATGAAGCTCATGAAGTCGAGGCCGGCGCAGAAGGCGCGGCCTTCGCCCGACAGCACCACCGCGCGGACCTTGCCGTTCGCGCCGATCTCGCGTGCCGCCTCGATCAGGCCCGCGAACATCGCCTGGTCGAGCGCGTTCATCTTGTCGGGGCGGCTCATGCGGACCTCGGCGACGCCGCCGTCGATTCGGACGGTCACTCTCTCGGACATGCTGTGCTCCTCGGCCGTGCGGCGGATGGGTTCGGAGCCGCGGCGTGCGGCCCGACGCGGGACTCTGGCACGCGGGCGACGCTCGTTCCATCCGCGGGTGCGGCCCGCTATGCCTGTGTGCGGCACCTGCACGGGGACGCGCCGCGTCCCGGGAGAGCGTACGAGATGAGCGAGCACGACGAGGCGAACCGCGTGACCGAGCCGTCCGAGGAGGCGGGCTGCGCCGTCGACTGGAGCTGGCTCCGGGGACTGGTCGTCGAGTCGGCGACGTCCGACATGCAGCACTGGCGCGTCCGCTTCACCAACGGCCTCACGCTGACGATCCAGGCGTCGTCGTGGAAGGAGAAGCCGTTCCTCGCGTTCCAGCCGTGGAAGGCGCCGGGGAGCTGACGGCGCGCCGCTTCCGGATCCGCCAGATGACGACGACGCGGTAGGGCGTGTCCGCCCATTCCCAGGACGCCTCGGGAACGCTACGACGTCGCAGCCGCGCACGGAGTGCGGTCTCTGTTCTTCTCGGCAAGGAGTGCCACGCACGTGCAGTACGCGACCCTCGGTGACACCGGACTGATCGTCTCCCGCCTGGCGTTCGGCGCCGCCACCTTCGCGAAGCAGAACAAGGACGCCGGCTCGCTCGCCAAGGTCGGGGAGGGACTCGCGGACGAGCTCGTCGGCATGGCGCTCGATCAGGGGGTCAACTGGTTCGACACCGCCGACAGCTACGCCGGCGGCGAGTCCGAGACGTTGCTGGGCCGCGCGCTCGGCGCGCGGCGCGGTGACGTCCTGCTGTCGACCAAGGTCGGTTTTCGTACCGGCGAGGCGCTCGGCCAGCAGGGCCTGTCGCGACGGCACATCCTGTGGTCGATCGACGCGAGCCTGAAGCGTCTCGGCACCGACTGGGTCGACTTCCTGATCGTCCACCGGGAAGATCCGCTGACGTCGCTCGAGGAGACGCTGTCGGCGCTCGACGCGGTCGTGCGCGCCGGCAAGGCGCGCTACGTCGGCTTCGCGAACTGGTCGGCGTGGAAGGTTGCCGCGGCGCTCGAGATCCAGCAGGCGAACGGGCTCGCGCGCTTCGCCTGCGGACAGGTCTACTGGTCGCTGCTCGGACGCGACGCCGAGCGTGACTTCGTCGCGCTCGCGCGGCGCTACCGGATCGGGCTCGCGGCGTGGAGCCCGCTCTCCGGCGGCTTCCTCTCCGGGAAGTACAACCCCGAGAACCTGCGCGATCCGGAGTACCGCTACTCGGGCTTCGACGTGCTGCCGTTCGACAAGGCGCACGGCTTCGCGGTCGTGGAGCTGCTGCGCGCGATCGCCGCGCGCCGGCAGGCGAGCGTGCCGCAGGTCGCGATCGCGTGGCTGCTCGCGAAGAGCGGACCGGCAACCGTATCGGCCACGCCGTGCGGGCGGGACGACCCCTCCCGGGCCGCGTTTCCCACCAGCGTGCTGCTCGGCGCGACGAAGCTCCGCCAGCTGGTCGACGACCTCGGCGCGGTCGACGTGGCGCTCGAGCCCGAGGACATCGCGGAGCTCGACGCGGCGACGGCGCCCGTGCCCGTCTACCCGAACTGGTTCATCGACGACATGGTCGACGCACCGTCGCGCGCAGCCCTGCTCGGCGGCGGACAGATGCCCTGAGGACCTACGCGCTCGCCCGCATCCCGCGTCACGCGGAGTGACGCCGCCGGCATGCACCGCCCTTGCCGGCGGGCCGCGGCCTCGGCCCGCCGGAGGTGGGCCGAGGCGCGGTCGCTCACGCCATGCGGTGCAGGGCGCAGAGCTTGTTGCCCGACGGATCGCGCAGGTAGGCGAGGTACATCTTGCCGAGGCTGCCCTCGCGGACGCCAGGAGGATCCTCGCAGGTCGTGCCGCCGTTGGCCACTCCGGCCGCGTGCCACGCATCCACCGTCGCCGGGTCGGCGACGTTGAAGCCGATCGTGGCGCCGTTGGCGGACGACGCCGGAGCGCCGTTGATCGGCTTGGTGACGGCGAACGCGGCGCCCGTGGGCGACAGGTAGAAGACCCGACGGCCGTCGTCGATCATGCCCGGTGCGATGCCGAGGGTGCCGAGCACGGCGTCGTAGAACTTCTTGGAAGCCTCGAGATCGTTGGTGCCGACCATGACGTGGCTGAACATCGCATCTCCCTTCGTATCGACCGGTGTGTCGCGGACAACCGCGCAGGACGGGGACGCCGTCATGTACGGTCGCCGCGGCGGATGCAAACCCGCGCGGTCGCGAGCACGACGATCGACGCCGAGAACGAGGGCGGCGCGCGCGCCGCGGTGGGACGCGACTACCAGCCGGGAACTCGGACGTGGCCGTCGACGTCGCGTCCGAGGTCCTTCCGTCGCAGCGACGAGGCGTGATACGGAAGCCAGCGATGCGCGCCGGATCTCCGCTGCTCGCGGTCCTCGTGCTGCTCGTCCTCGCGGATGCGACGACGCACGCCGAGGAGGGGCGGGCCGACGCCAGCCCCGGCCCCGCGGCCAGCCCCGCGACGACGGTCGACATCCTGTGGACCGGCGACAAGCTGTACTCGTACGGCAACGAGGAGCTGATCATCCGCGACTTCTTCCAGGACCGTCGCGAGGGCGTGTTCGTCGACATCGGCTGCGCGTGGCCGATCAAGAGCAGCAACACCTACTACCTGGAAAAGCACCTCGGCTGGAGCGGCATCGCCGTGGACGGCCTGGGCGACTACGCCGAAAGCTGGCGCACCAGCCGGCCGCGCAGCAAGTTCCTGAACTTCCTCGTCACCGAGCGCTCGGACAACCGGGAGACGTTCTACAAGGCCGGGACCTGGGGGAACTCCACCGCGGAGAAGGACGTCGCGCGGCACCTGAACGTCGTCGGGGAGCTGCAGGTTCCCGGCATCACGCTCGACGACCTGCTGGCACGAAACGGCGTCCGGCACGTCGACCTGCTGTCGATCGACGTCGAAGGACACACCGCGGCCGTGCTGGCCGGCTTCGACCTGCAGCGCTGGAAGCCCGAGCTGGTCTGCGTCGAGGACGACGGCACGCTGGTCGTGCCGTGGTTCAAGGAGCGCGGCTACGCGCCGATCGCGCGCTACCGGCTGCGCGACGTCGCCAACTGGTACTTCGCTCCGCAGCAGGCCGCGCGGGCCGCCGACGCGCGCGAGACCGCGCGTGGCCGCGAGGAGGCGGACCGGCGCGAGAAGCTGCTCGCCAGCGAGCCGCTGGAGTCGCCGGTGCAGTTGCTGATGAACCCGCGGTACATCCTCGGCCCCGACGGTACGCTGCGGCCGAACCTGCGCTGGCAGGAGGCGATGGCGAAGGCGAACGCGACCGCCGCCGAGCGGGCGGCGGCCGGCCCGACTCCGACGGGGTCAGCGCCCGCCTCGGCGACGCCGCGCGCCGCGCCCTGAGATCTGATCGCTTGGCGTCGATCCCCGGCTCCTCGGTCCGGGGATCGACGCACGAAGCTCAGGGCACGAGGTCGACGCTCGCGAACGCCGCGTAGTACGGGTTGCGCGCGATCTCGACCCCGGTGGTGAGGAAGGCCGGCAGCGGGATCGTCCCGATCGTTCCGGTGAGGGTCGGCAGGAGATCGTCGAAGACCACCGGCAGCAACGCCTCGACGGCGGGCTCGTCGACACCGAGCGGGTTGTCGAGGACGGCGACGATGGTGTCGCCCGGCAGCGGGCTCGTCGCAGCGAAGGTGAGCCCGCCCGGACCGCTCGCGAGATCGATCCCGAAGCGCGAGTCGAGCGCTGCGGCGAGGTGGACCGTCTCTCCCGGCAAGCCCGCGCTCTCGACGACCTCCAGGAGCAGGTGACCGAAGCGCATCTCGCCGAGCTCCCCGCCCGGGCCGCTCGCACCGGTCAAGACCGGCGCGAGCGTCGGCCGCGTGCGGAGCGTGAGCGGGGTCGCCGGCGCGAGTGCCGCGAACTCGGGCAGCGCCGGGGCGAGTGCACCGGCGGTGAGCGCGACGGGACCACCGCCGAGGTCGACGGTGCCCACCGAGATCGCGAGCAGGCCCTGCTCGGTCTGGGCACGCAGCAGCTGGTTCATCGCCGACGTGGACAGCGCGAGGGCACCGCCGTAGGGCAGGCTGCCGACCGGCGTGGTCGCGCCGAAGACCGGGAACGACTCGGGTACCCGGTACGTGGCCGTGAACGACGGCGCGCCCGGTGCGGGCGAGAGTGCGGTCGCCGTCAGGTCCGCGGCGAAGGTGATCCCGTTCACGTCCTCGTTGATCGCCGTGAACGGGGCGTCGAGGTCGAGTCCCAGCGCCGGTCCAAGGACGGCCGGGAGGTCGACGAGGCCGAGCGTCGTCTCGAGGAGGGCTGCGATCGGCGTGTTGCCGTTGCCGTCGACCTGGTTCAGGGGCAGCAGCGCGGCCGCGCCCACCTGGCTGATGAGCTGGCCCACGAGGAGGTTCGCGAGCGTGCCGACGAGCGCACCGGGCAGTCCGGCGCAGGTGGAGGTCGTCGTGATCGCCGGCGTGGGGATGGTCACCGCGCCGATCTGCGCCACGTCGATCTGCGTCGGGTCGGATGCGAGTGGTGCCAGGCCGTACTGGCCGCGGATCGCGACCGTCGGCGCGAGGATGCCGATCGAGCAGGAGATAGGCACGCCGGTGACGCTCTGGATGTCGAGTGGCAGGCTCAGGTCCTCGATGAGGATCGACGCGTCGACACGGCCCGGGTTCGAGTCGATGTCGGCACCGACACCGCCGATCCCCGGTGAAGGCGAGGCCCCGACGCTCACGTCGATCGACCCGATGCAGCCCCCGAACAGGGTCGCGTAGCAGAAGTCGTCGAGCAGCGGGGTTCCCGGGGGGAGCAACCCGGAGAGATCGATCGGCGGCACGAGGCCGCTGAGCGTCGCCTCGAGCGGGTCGAAGACGCTCTCGTCCAGCCGCAGCGCGAGGCCGTCCTCGGCCGGTCCGCCGAGCGGCGTCGAGCGCCCGGCGATCGCGACCACCTGGTCCACGCCACGCTCGCCGTCGCTCACCCGCGTCACCCGCCCGAGGATCGGGTTGAAGACGCGAGCCGGCAGGAGCGGCAGCACTGCGCTGAAGGTCTTGTCGGGCGCGAGCACGACGGGTGCTCCGTTGAGCGTCACGGCGGCGTCGTTGCGGTTCACGTTCGCAACGTGGCCGGTGACGGTGACCTGCGTCGCCGTCGTGAAGCTCCCGTGCAGCGGCGTGTCGAGGACGATCTGCGGCTGCGCGCACGTCGAAGGAATCGACTCGAACTCGCAGGTGGGGCTGCAGCAGTCGCCGGCCAGCGTGTTGCCGTCGTCGCACTGCTCCCCGGGCTGGTCGAGCAGGTCGTTGCCGCACACCGGCACCGTGGGGGCGCAGCTCCCGTTGCCGACGCCGTCGTCGAGCAGATCGCAGTCGCGCGACAGCCCCCCGGCGCTGTTCGACTCCTGGCAGACCCGGCACGCGACGCGATCGGCGAGGCACGCGGCCGGGTCGCCCGCACTGCTGCAGCTCCCCGTCAGGGTCGTCGGCACGATGCCGGTACAGCGCCGGTCGATCGTCCTCGCGAGCGCCGTGCCGCACGTGCGCGCGAGCCGGCCGCGCGGGTCGGGGAAGCCCGAGGTCGGCGAGCCGCCGTCGGTCATGCACTCGGTCTCGAGTGCGGCGGCGTCCATGGCACCGCGCGAGAGGCTGCGCTTCTTGCAGCGCAGGAACTCCGAGCGCAGGCTTTGCGCGCACCTGAGCATCGCCTTCGCGACGCTCTGCTGGCAAGCGGCGCCCGCGCGGTCTCCCGACGACAGGAGGAGTGCGGTGTCGACCGGCGCGCCGAACAGATCGTCGACGAGCAGGCGCGCCGCCTCGGGCACTGCGGGCAGCGTCGTCTCCGTGAAGGTCTCGTGGGTGTTCGGATCGAACGTCCCGGGAATGGGTGGCGGCAGGTAGCCGCCCTTGAGCGCCGGTGCGCCGAAGGTCGGCAGCCCGAGCGGCGCGCAGCTCGCGAGCTCGAGGCTGATCGCCTTCGGCTTCTTCGCCGACAGAGTGCCGCGCGCGTCGGCGGCGACACAGGCGGCGAACCCCGGCGGGTCGCCGAGCTGCCCGCGTCCGCTGCGCGAGAGGCAACTTCCCAGCAGCGAGGCCTGCGCGCTCGCGAGCGTCGACGTGCCGCGATCGACCGCGGCCACGCAGCTGCGCATCTCCGCGGTGAGCGGGATGCCGCGCGCCGGTGCGGCCGGGATCAACACGGCGATCGCGGCGGCGAGGAGCCACACGGCGACGAGCGGGCGGAAGGGAAGGGGGCGGAGGAGCCGGCGGTCGAGGGTGTTCACGGGGCGGCACGCTATCCCGCGGGGCACGGCGCGCTCAAGGCTCGTCGACGGGTGCTTCCTCGACGGGTGCGTCGACAGGCTCGTCGCCGGGCAGGCTGGTCACGGGGATGTCTCGTCGGCGCTGCGGCGGTTCGCGATCCTCCTCGTCGGCGCTGCGGCGGTTCGCGATCCTCCTCGTCGGCGCTGCGGCGGTTCGCGATCCTCCTCGTCGGCGCTGCGGCGGTTCGCGATCCTCCTCGTCGGCGCTGCGGCGGTTTGCGTTCCTCCTGGTCAGCGCTGGCGCCCGCGCGCCCCCCGGTTGCGGATGCCGAGTCGCACGCCCCGTCCACCGTCCGCGTCGTCGTCGATGAAGACGACGCCCGCCGCCTCGATCGCGCGCCGCACGCTCTCGTTGGTGCGCGCGCTGCCGGCTGGCCGGTTGCCGCGCGCCTCGAGCCGCTTGATCGTCGGCAGGGAGCGGTCGGCGCGCTCGGCCAGCTCGCTCTGGCTCCACGCGAGCAGCGCGCGCGCGGCTCGGATCTGCGTTCCGGTGATCATGCGCGGCTCGACCTTGACTCGATTGTGATACCTGAGGTATCAAAGTACAAGTGATCCATAAAGGATCATTCTTGGGTGTCGCCAGCAAGACGGGAAGGGAGACCGACGATGACCACGGACCGGCAGCTGCTCGCCATCAACCCGTACTTCCTCGTGGAGGACGTCCACCGGAGCGCGGAGTACTACCGCGACGTGCTGGGCTTCTCCTTGGACCAGTTCTGGGGCGATCCGCCCGCGTTCGTGATGGTGCGGCGCGACGGGGTCCAGATCATGCTGCGCGAGCCCGCAGACGAGCGCCGCCCCGGGGTCGCCCGCCCGAACAAGGGCGTGCTGCGGCACAGCTTCGACGCCTACGTCTACGTCCGTGACGTGGATCGCCTGCACGACGAGCTCCGCGCCCGTGGCGCGCGCATCCTGTACCCGCCGTGCGACCAGCCGCACGATTGTCGGGAGTTCGAGGTCGAAGATCTGAACGGCTACGTGCTCTGCTTCGGCCAGGATCTACTCGCGCCCTGAGCGATTCCGGCTCGCACTTCGAGCGGCGAGCCGCTCTCGACCGGGGCGCTGCGATTCCTGCATCGACAGCGCATGCGACGGTGGTCTAGGACTCGGGTGCCCCACTGCTCGCAAGGAGACCCCCGCGTGCCGCTTCCCCGTTTCCCGCTGTCCATCCTGTTCTCGCTCGGCCTGGTACTCGAGGGTTCCCCCGCTGCGCGCGCGATCGAGCTGCAGGCGGGTATCCGCATGCTGGCCGTCACCGATGCCGAGCCCGGCACCGAGGTCGTGCTCGACGATGGCGCAGGACGACTCGAGACGGGCGTCGCCGACGCGTTCGGCAGCTTCCTCTTCCGCGAGCTGGAGGGTGGGCGCGACTACACCGTGCGCCCGTCGGACGGCAGCGAGGAGAAGACCGCGCGCGTGCTGCGCTTCGCGGACTTGCCGGACCCGCAGCTCTACCGCGACCAGGAGCTGCGCCCGGGCTTCCAGTACATCCGGATGCGCGACGGCACGCTGCTCTCGGCGATGGTCCGGTTTCCGTCCGAACCGGGGCCGTATCCCACGGTGGTCGAGTACTCCGGCTACGCGACGTCCGATCCCGGCGCCGCCCAGCCGGTGTCGCTGCTCGCGGGCCTTCTCGGCTACGCCACGGTCGGCGTCAACATGCGCGGCTCGGGCTGCTCGGGGGGCGTCCTGGACCTCTTCGACCTGCCGACGACCGCCGACGGCTACGACGTGATCGAGACCGTCGCCGCGCAGTCGTGGGTGTTGCACGGCGAGGTCGGCATGGTCGGTATCTCGTTCTCGGGCATCAGCCAGGTGTTCGTCGGCGGCGCGCAGCCGCCGCACCTCGCGGCGCTGGCGCCGCTGTCGTTCATCGCCGGCATCTACGAGTCGCCGGGCTTTCCGGGCGGGATCTTCAACAACGGCTTCGCCGAGTCGTGGCTGCGCGAGCGCGCCAACCACGCACGGCCGGCGCCCGCCGGCGGGCAGGGCTGGGCGCGGCGGCGCGTGCGCGAAGGCGATGCGATCTGTGCGGCGAACCAGAAGCTCCGCCTGCAGACCCAGGACCCGATCGAGGCCACGCGCGATCTGCCGTACTACACGCCGGAGCTGATGGACCGGCGCTCGCCCGAGAACTGGGTGCGTGACGTCAAGGTGCCGATGTTCCTGTCCGCCACCTGGCAGGACGAGCAGACCGGCGGCGGCTTCGCGAGCATGCTGTCGCTGGTGCCGCGGCGCCGCGACGTCAAGATCGACCTGCTCAACGGCGTGCACGCGAGCCCGCTCGAGCCGCAGGTGCTGTGGCGCTTGCACCAGTTCCTCGAGATCTACGTCGCGCGGCGCGTGCCGAACCAGGCATTCCTGCGCGCGATCGCGCCGATCGTGGTGCAGAACATCACCGGCGGCCCGGTGCTGTCGCCGCCGCTGCCGCCGAACCGCTTCGACGGCATGACCGACTACGCGCAGGCGCGCGCGCTCTTCGAGGCCGATCCGTTCGTACGTGTGTCGTTCGAGAACGGCGCCGGCTCCACCGTGCCGGGGCTGCCCGGCACGACCTTCGAGCTCGGCTTCTCGCGCTGGCCGGCGCGTGAAGTCGAGCCGACCTCGTTCTGGTTCGGCGACGGCGGCACCCTCGTGCCAGGCCGCCCGCAGGGCGGCAGCGACGGCGTCGACGTCTGGCACCCCGACCCCGACGCGCGCCCGCAGCAGACGCTGCCCGGCGACGGCTCCGCCGACTCGTGGGTGGTGATGCCGCCCTACGACTGGCGGCCGTTCGTCGGCGGCACGGCGGTCGCCTATGCGACCGAGCCGCTCGCGGACGACGTGACGATCGTCGGTCCGTCGAGCGTCGATCTCTGGGTGCGCTCGAGCGCCGAGGACACCGACCTGCAGGTCACGCTGAGCGAGGTGCGCCCCGACGGCCTCGAGACCTACGTGCAGAACGGCTGGCTGCGCGCGAGCCACCGCAAGCTCGGCCGCTCCGCGTCGAAGCTGTTCGACCCGCGTCACACGCACCTCGAGCGCGACGCGAAGCTGCTGCCGGAGGATCGCTTCAGCAAGGTCCGCGTCGGGCTGCTGGCGGTCGCGCACGTGTTCCGCAAGGGGTCGCGCATCCGCATCGGCATCGCCGCACCGGGCGGCGACCGCACGCGCTGGCGCTTCGACACGCCGCCGACCGACGGGCTCGTGCGGAACGAGATCGCGCGCGGGCGGCAGTACCCGTCGCGCCTCGTGCTGCCGGTGATCCCTGGCGTCGAGCCGCCGGCGGATCTGCCGCCGTGTCCGGGGCTGCGCGGCCAGCCGTGCCGGACGTACGTCGCCGCGACGAACGGCGGATGAGTCGCTGTCACGTTCGCTGTCACGTTCGTGTGATCGGCGCGCTTGCCGCGGCCGACGCCTCCGTGCAGCTATCGGGGCGTGGGTGACTTCTCCGTCGATACGACCGTAACGGGGGCGGACGGTGTCTATCGCGCGCGCTTGTCGCGCGACTGGGAGATCTGGGGTCCGAACGGCGGGTACGTCGCCGCGGTGGCGCTGCGCGCTGCTGGAGCCGCGACGACGCTGACACGTCCCGCAACCTTCGCCTGCCACTTCCTCAACGTGGCCGACTTCGATCTCGTCGATCTGCGAGTGACGACACCGCGCGCTGCGAAGCGCGCCGCATCGCTCTCCGTCTCGATGACCCAGAACGGTCGGCAGATCCTCCAGGCCAGCGTGTGGGTCGTCGCCGACGGCTCGGACGGCTTCGTGCGCGATACCGCGGCGGCTCCCTGAACGTGCACTTCCACCGTGCCGCGCCCGCGAGCGAATGGCTGCTCGTCGACGCCGTGTCCCCGATCGCCGAAGGGGGTCTGATCTCCGGCCACTCGCGGATCTGGTCGACGCAGGGAAGACTGCTCGCCTCGGGCAGCGGCCAGCTGTTCTGCCGCCCGGCACCGCCGCGCCCGTGAGGGACGTGCCGAGCTCGCCGGCGGCGGATCAGGCGCGTACCGCGGTCGCGTCCGATGCCGCTCGTCACCGGCGGCGCACCATGTCCTGGCGCGGCCGGATCACGTTCGGCGATCTCTGGGCGGCGTACGCCGGGCCGACCGATCAGAACGAGCCCCACGCCCACCTGGCGCTGCAGATCGCCGTCGGCATCGACGGTGACGTCAGCATCCGCCACGGCCGGCGCACCGTCGCGGCGCCGGCCGTACTCGTGCAGCCGCTCGCCGAGCACACCGTCGCACCGAACCTGGCGCGCGTCGTCTTCCTGTACGTCGAAGCGCAGGCGCCGCTCGGGCGCGCGCTCCGGGCCGCGGGTGGCGCTGCGGTCGGAGCGGCGCCACCGGTCGTCGCGACGACGCTGCGTGCGGCCGGCGACCCCGTGCTCGCGATCGCACGGCTCGAG
>VGTK01000037.1 GCA_016874715.1 Deltaproteobacteria bacterium
GACCCGCGCCGCGCCCTGTCGAGGCAAGTGCGCCCGGACCCGCGCCGCGCCCTGTCGAGGCAAGTGCGCCCGGACCCGCGCCGCGCCCTGTCGAGGCAAGTGCGCCCGGACCCGCGCCGCGCGGCGCTCGCCGGTAGCCCGAACGCGGTCGATGCCGGAGGCCTTCCGACCCGCGGCCGGCGGTTGGGAGTCGTCGGGGCGACCGCGCACACGAGCGGCGGCGCACAGGGCGGTGGCGCACACGCAGTTGCTTGCTCCCGTCTCGAGGCGCCGCTACTCCAGCACGGATGAACGATCTCGCGAGAGCGGCCGGAGCGCGGCGGTGACCGCCATCGCCGAGACGGTTCCCACGGCTCCCCTCCCGACCCCTCCAGCGAGCACGCTCCGGCCGCGTGTCTCGGGGAAGTTCTTCTGCGTCGGCGAAGAGAAGCTCTACGTGAAGGCGGTCTCGTACGGGCCGTTTCAGCCCGGCACGGACGGCGTTCCCTTCCCACCGCCGGCACGGGCGCGGCGCGACTTCGAGCTGATGCGCGCCCTGGGCGCGAACACCTTCCGGACCTTCACACCGCCGCCCGTGTGGCTCCTCGACCTCGCCACGGAGTACGGCCTGCGCGCGATCGTCGGCGTCCCGTGGGCGCAGCAGGTGTGCTTCCTCGACGACCCCGTAATCGTCAAGGACAGCCGCAGGCGGATCGGCGACGCTGCCCGGGCGATCGGCAACCACCCCGGGGTGCTGGCCATCTTCGTCGGCAACGAGACGCCACCCGACATCGTACGCTGGCACGGCCCGGACGCGGTGCAGCGGTTCCTGCGATCGCTGTACCTCGCAGCGAAGGAGCAGGCCCCCGACACGCTGGTCAGCTACGCGAACTACCCGCCGACCGAGTACCTCGACCTCGACTTTCTCGATTTTCTCTCGTTCAACGTCTACCTGCACCGCGAGCCGGACTTCCGCCGCTACCTGATGCGGCTGCAGAACCTCGCCGAGGACCGTCCGCTCTTCCTCTCCGAGTTCGGCATGGATTCGCTGCGCGAAGGGCCCGAGCACCAGGCGGAGACCCTCGGCTGGCAAGTGCGCGTCGCCTTCGAGCTCGGCGTCGCGGGCGTGTCGGTGTTCGCATGGACCGACGACTGGTTCGCGCTGTCGTGGCAGACCGGCGGCGGCTTCCAGGTCGAGGACTGGGCGTTCGGGCTCGTCGATCGCGAGCGCCGCCCGAAGCCGTCGTACCACGCGGTCCAGCGGACGTTCGCGGCGGCGCTTCCCCCGCTACCGCCCGATCCGCCGCTGATCTCGGTGGTCGTGTGCGCGTACAACGCCGAGCGCACGATGGAGGCCTGTCTCCGATCGCTGGTCGACTGCCCGTACCCGAACTACGAGGTGATCGTCGTCAACGACGGCTCGACGGACCGGACGGGCGCGATCGCGCACCGCTATGCGGGCGGGCGCATCCGCGTGATCGACCAGCCGAACATGGGCCTGTCGGCCGCGCGCAACGTCGGGATCGAGGCCGCGCGAGGCGAGATCGTCGCCTACGCGGACTCCGACTGCGTCGTCGATCCGGACTGGCTCACCTACCTCGCGTACAAGTTCGACGAGGGCTTCGTCGCGGTCGGCGGGCCGAACTTTCCGCCGCCCGAGGATACCCTCGTGCCGTCGGCGGTCGCGGTGTCGCCGGGCGGACCGACGCACGTCCTGGTGAACGACGACGTGGCCGAGCACATCCCGGGCTGCAACATGGCCTTCCTGAAGTCCAAGCTCGAGGAGATCCACGGCTTCGACGTCGCGTACACGGCCGCGGGCGACGACGTCGATCTCTGCTGGCGCCTGCAGAACGCGGGCTACACGATCGGCTTCAGCCCGGCGGCGATGGTCTGGCACTTCCGGCGCAACACGGTGCGCGCGTACCTCAAGCAGCAGATGGGCTACGGCAAGGCGGAGGCGCTGCTGTTCTTCAAGCACCCGCTGCACTTCAACCTCCTCGGCCAGTCGCGCTGGCTGGGGCGCATCTACGGCGACCTGACGACCTCGTTCTTCTCGCGACGTCCGGTGATCTACTACGGCGCGTTCGGCGAGGGGCTCTTCCAGACGCTGTACGAGCGCCCGGCGTCGTTCTTCACCTACCTGCCGTTCACGCTGGAGTGGAACCTGGTCGCGGCGGTGCTGCTCCTGACGGCGCTGCTCTCGGGCGAGTACATCGTCGTGTCCTCGATTCCGTTCCTGATCTCGGTCGTCTCGGCCGCCAGCACCGCGGCGCGCGCCAAGCTCGACCCGCGCTTCGGCGGGTTGCGCGCGCGGCTGCTGGTGATGGCGCTCCTGTATCTCGGGCCGCTGCTGCGCAGCTTCGAGCGCTACCTGTGGCGGCTCCGCGGCACGCGGGACGCGGAGCCCCTCGAGCAGAAGCGCGTCCAGGCGAACGACGTATCGTGGATCCAGCGCCGGTTCGAGCTCGCGCTGTGGGGCGAGAGGGGACAGGAGAAGAGTCAACTCCTGCACGAGCTGATGTCGTTCCTCGCCATCCGCAAGTACCGTCTCTCGATCGATTCGGGCTGGAACGACTGGGACATCGAGGTCTCGCGCGGCTTCTGGACGTCGGCGCGCATCGAGGTCGCCGTCGAGAACCACACCGGCACGAAACGCCTGCTGCGCGTGCGGACGTCCCTCCACACGGCGCAGACCGGGCTGTGGGCCATGGTCGCGTGCGTCGGCGTCGCGGTGATCGGTGTCGCGATCGACAACCCCGAACTGGCGCGTATGGGCGCGATGCTCGCCGTGCTCGACGTGGGCACCATCGCGTACCAGAACTATCGCCTCGCCCGCGTGCTGCTGCGGGTGTTCGGTGCGGTGGCGAGCCGGCTCGAGCTGTCGCCGGTCGGGAGCGGCGGCGAGCACGGGGCGTGAGCGAGCTCCGCGCCCACCTTCGCCGGATCTCGCCGTACCTGCGCCCGTACCGTGCGCGTCTGGCGGGCGCGGTCGGGCTCGTCTTCCTGATCTCCCTCGCCGAGGTCGCGAAGCCCTGGCCGCTGAAGGTCGTGGTCGATAACGTCCTCGGCGGCAAGCCGCTCGCGCTCGCCGGCTATCCGGACGACATGACGGCCACCACGCTGCTCGGGCTCGCGGCGATCGGGCTCGTGATCCTCTACTTGCTGATCGGGCTCCTCCAGGTGGTGAGCAACTACGTCACGATCGACATCGGCCAGCGCATGGTCGACGACTTTCGGAGCGAGCTCTACCAGCACCTGCAGCGACTCTCCCTGCGCTTTCACCACGTTCGCAGCGCAGGGGATCTGATGTACCGGCTCGCGGCCGACACCTTCGCGATCCAGACGCTGACGATGAACGGGTTGTTCCCCACCATCTCGGCGCTGGTGATGCTCGTCGGCATGCTGATCGTGATGGCGCGCCTCGACCCGTACCTGACGATGATCGCGCTGCTCGTGTGTCCGCTGCTCGCGATCGTGATCCGCGTCATGAGCGCGCGGATCACCCGGGTGGCGACGCACGCGCGCGAGCGCGAGAGCGAGCTCTACTCGGCCGCCGAGCGTTCCATGTCGGCGATCAAGGTGATCCAGGCGTTCACGCGCGAGGAGGAGGAGCACCGGCGCTTCGTCGGCGTGAGCCGCGCGAGCCTGTCGGCGAACCTGCGGCTCTACACCTTCCAGACCGGCTACGCGATGCTGGTGAACGTGGTCGGTGCGGTCGGAACCGCCGCGGTGATCTGGGTCGGGGCGCGCTCGGTGCTCGCGGGGCAGCTGACGGTCGGCGATCTCCTGATCTTCTCGAGCTACCTGGCGTCGCTCTACGCGCCGATCAACAGCATCAGCAACAGCTACGGGCTCGTGCAGGGAGCGAAGGTCGGTGTCGGCCGCGTGTACGAGATCCTCGAGATGGCACCCGACGTGCCCGACGGTCCCCGGACGCTCGCACGCCGCGACGTGCAGGGTGGGTTCAACCTCGAGAGCGTGACGTTCGGCTACGCCCCCGAACAGACGGTGTTGCACCGCGTGTCGCTGCACGTGGAGCCCGGCGAGAGGATCGCGCTCGTCGGCCCGACCGGGGCGGGCAAGACGACTCTGGTCAGCCTGCTCGCGCGCTTCTACGACCCGAGCGAGGGCAGGGTGCTGCTCGACGGGATCGATCTGACGACGCTCCGCGTGCGATCCCTGCGCGAGCACTTCGCGATGGTGCTGCAGCCTTCGATCGTCTTTCCGACCACGCTGCGCGACAACATCACCTACGGGCGTCGCGGCGCGACGGCAGAGGAGGTCGAGGCGGCCGCCCGGGCCGCACAGCTGGCACCCCTGCTCGCGCGCCTGCCGGACGGTCTGGATACGCACGTCGGCGAGCGAGGCGCGACGCTCTCCGAAGGGGAGCGCCAGCGTCTCACCATCGCGCGGGCGATCCTGCGTGACGCGCCGATCCTGATCCTCGACGAGCCGACGTCGGCGCTCGACGCGGAGACGGAGTCGCTGCTGATGCGCTCGCTCGACGAGCTGCTCGTGGGGCGGACCTCGTTCGTGATCGCGCACCGCCTGTCGACCATCCGCAGCGCGAGCCGGGTCGTCGTGCTGCGCGACGGAGGCATCGCGGAGATCGGCACCTACGACGAACTGGTCGCAACCGGCGGGTACTTCGCGCGTCTGCACACCACCCAGTTCGGCCTCGCCGACGACCGGAGAGAGACCGTTGCCTGACCCGAAGCGCATCCTGATTCTAGGATTGATGGGCCGCTACCCGATGGCGGGCGTCGGCTGGCAGGCGCTCCAGTACGTGCTCGGGCTCGAGCGGCTCGGCTACGAGGTCTGGTACGCCGAGGACTCGGGGGCGCCACCGTACAACCCGGTCGAGATGACGGTCACCGACGACGCGACCTACAACGTCGCGTTCCTGCGCGGCGGCCTGGAGCTGATCGGGCTCGGCGACCGCTGGATCTACTGGGACGAGCGCACCGACACGTACCACGGCCACGGCAAGGACGTGCTGCACGAACTGTATCGGACGGCGGGATCGATCTGGAACCTCTGCGGTGCCAGCCCGCCGAAGCCCGATCACCGCAGCGGCGGCGCGAAGCTCGTCTACGTCGAGACCGATCCGGTGTACGAGCAGTTCCGAGCCGCGAAGGGAGACGCGGGCGTGCGCGCGATGCTCGACGCGCACGACGTCCTGTTCACCTACGGCGAGAACCTGGGCGCACCCGACTGCCCCGTCCCGCTCTCGGGCTACGCGTGGCACGCCACGCGGCCGCCCGTGGTGGTCGATCTCTGGGAGGCGCCTGCGCCGCCAGGTGGCGGCGCGTACTCGACGATCGCGACGTGGGAGAACAAGGGCAAGGACGTCGCGTTCGGCGGCGATACCTACCGCTGGTCGAAGCACCTCAACTTCCTCCACTTTCTTCCCGTCGCGCAGCGCTGCGGCCTGGAGTTCGAGGTGGCGATCCAGCCCCCCGGAGCGAGCGAGGCGACCTTGCTGCGCGACAACGGATGGCGCACGGTCGACCCGCTCGCGGCGTCCTGCGACCTCGACGTCTACCGTCGCTTCATCCAGGCCTCGCGCGGCGAGTTCACCGTCGCGAAGGACATCTACGTCCGCCCGCGCTCGGGCTGGTCGAGCGACCGTAGCGTCTGCTACCTCGCGGCCGGGCGGCCGGTGATCACGCAGGAGACCGCCGTCAGCAAGTTCATCCCGACGGGCGAGGGCATGCTCACGTTCGCCACACTCGACGAGGCGGTTGCAGCGGTGCGGGCAGTGGAATCCGACTACCAGCGCCACGCGGCGGCAGCGCGACGCATCGCGCGCGAGCACTACGCGGCGGAGCGCGTGCTCGCCGACATGACCAGGATCGTCGGCCTGGCCTGACGCGGCGGCCACGTGGCGCGTGCGGTCGCCGCGTCGGTGAGGGACGGCGCGGGCTCGCGCGACGAGCCCCCTAGTTGCCCTTCGCCTTGTAGCCCGATCGCGCGAGGATGCCGCGCGCGATGACCAGGCGCTGGATCTCGTTCGTTCCCTCGCCGATGATCATCAGCGGGGCGTCGCGATAGTAGCGCTCGACCGGGAACTCCTGGCTGTAGCCGTAGCCGCCATGGATGCGCATCGCCTCGAGGGCGACCTCGTGGCACGTCTCCGACGCGAACAGCTTCGCCATGCCGGCCTCGACGTCGCTCCGCTCACCGCGATCCTTCTTCGCGGCGGCGCTGCGGGTCAGCAGACGCGCCGCCTCGACCTTGGTCGCCATGTCGGCGAGCTTCAGCTGGATCGCCTGGTGCTCGCAGATCGGCTGGCCGAAGGTCTCCCGCTCCTGCGAGTACTTGAGTGCCGCCTCGAGTGCGGCCTGCGCAACGCCCACTGCGCGCGCGGCGATGTTCACGCGTCCGACCTCGAGGCCGGCCATGACGTACTTGAAGCCTTCGCCTTCGCGTCCGACCAGGTTCTCCGCCGGCACCGGAAAGTCCTCGAACGCGACTTCCGACGACTCGACTCCCTTGTAGCCGAGCTTCGGCAGATCCCGGCTGATCGTGCATCCGGGAATCGGCTTGCCCGCGGCGTCGGACTTCTCCGCGATCAGCAAGGTCATTCCCCGGTGGGGCGGGCTGGCGGTCGGATCGGTCTTCACCACGAGGCCGAACATCGTGCCGGTGCGGGCGTTGGTCGACCACATCTTGCTCCCGTTCACCAGGTAGTGGTCGCCCTGCTTGGCGGCGACGGTGCGGATGCGCTGCGCATCGCTGCCGGCGTGCGCCTCCGTGAGGCCCAGTGCCGCACGCTTCTCGCCACGGGCCATGACGGGCAGGAAGCGCTCCCTCTGCTCGTCGTTGCCGAACATACGGATGACGTAGGCGATCATGAGGTGCGTGTTCAGGATGCCCGACAGGCTCATCCAGCCGCGGCAGAGCTCCTCGACGACCATGGCGTAGGTGCTGACCGAGAGACCGAGCCCGCCGTACTGCTCGGGAATCGTCGCGCCGAAGAGGCCGAGCTCCTTCATGCGCGCGACGAGTGCCGTCGGGTACTCGTCGCGGTGCTCGAGGTCGCTGGCGACGGGCATGACCTCCTTGTCGACGAAAGTCCGTACCCCGGCGATGATGTCGTGGTCGATCGAAGCGTCCTGCACGTCACGTTCCTCCCCCGGCGTATTGAACACCTCCGGGAGCGGCCTTCAAGAAGCGGACGCGCATCGTCGGGCGGGCTGGAACGTCGGGCGGCCCGGGTGTATGGCCCGCAGCCATGGTGGCGAGAGCGGGCGGCAAGCTCGCGCGGAAGTGGAAGCGTGACCGCGAGCGCAAGCTGTTCACCGAGCGCGCCCTCTGGGGCGCAGGCTTCGACCTCGTCGCCGGCGTCGACGAGGTCGGCATGGGTCCGCTGGCGGGTCCGGTCGTCGCGGCGGCGGTCGTTCTCCCGGCGGACGTGGCAATCGACGGCGTCACCGACTCGAAGGCCGTGCCGAAGGCGAAGCGCGAGACGCTCGCGTTGCAGATCGCAGCATCCGCGCTCGGCATCGGCATCGGCATGGTCGAGGTCGACGAGATCGACGCGATCAACGTCTACCGGGCGGGGCTGCTCGCGATGCGCCGTGCGGTCGACGCGCTGCCCGTGGTCCCGCACCACCTGCTGATCGACTCGAGGCGCATCCCGGAGTGTCCGATCCAGCAGACCAGCGTGGACGGCGGCGACTCCACCGTCTACTCCATCGCGGCGGCCTCGATCGTCGCGAAGGTCCATCGCGACCGGCTGATGCGCGCGCTCGACGAGCACTTCCCGGGGTACGGATTCGCGGCGCACGCCGGATATGCAACGGCCGCGCACCTGCAGGCGCTCAGGCGCCTCGGCCCGTCGCCCGTGCACCGGAAGTCGTTCGCGCCCGTGCGCGCCCTGCTGCCCGCTGTCTGAACGGCCCAGCTGGGCGACTATCCCGAAATGGAAATCTCCGCCACGTCCAGCCGCCGATGCATCCCCGCCGGCTGCGTCGCGCTCCCTGCGACGAGGGAGGTAGCTACGTCCCGGTCGCGCGCCTTGCCGGCGGGGCGCCTCGACGCCCGGCCGTAGCGGATATTTCCGTGACGGAACACTAGACTCGCCCCCGAACCCGCCGCCCTGGACGGGCGGCGCCCTGCGGGAGAGGATGCGATCGATGGCCGACGTCACCATGCCCCGGCTTTCCGACACCATGGAGGAGGGCAAGATCCTGCGCTGGTTGAAGCGCGAGGGGGACCGAGTCGAGGCCGGCGAGCTGCTGGTCGAGGTGGAGACCGACAAGGCCGACATGGAGGTGGAGTCGTCGGCGTCCGGCGTCGTGCAGCAGCTGAAGCTTGCCGAGGGTGAGACTGCGCCCGTCGGTGCGGTGATCGCCGTCGTCGACGCGGGCGACGGGAAGGGCCGGAAGGCCGCCGCAGCCGCCCCCCGACAGGCCGCCGAGCCGACCGCGGCGGCGCAGCCGACGGCCGCGACGCCCGTGGCGGCGAAGCCACCGGCAGTGCCACCGGCGGTCCCGCCTGCGACGCCGGCCGAGCGACCGGCGCGCGCGGCCGTGTCCGCACCGCTGACGCCTTCACCACACCCCACGAGCCTGGCGCCTGCGGCAGTGCCCGGCCCGCGACCGGCCTCCAGCCGCGGCGACGCCGTCAAGGCCTCGCCGCTCGCGCGCACTCTCGCCGACGAGCTGGGCGTCGACCTCGGAGCGGTCCTCGGAACGGGTCCGGCGGGACGGATCACGAGGCGCGACGTCGAACAGGCGCGAGCGCGGCTTTCGGCAGCGGGCGCGGCGGCCGCCGATGCCGGAGCGCCGCGACGCGAGGATGGCCCATCGACGCACGGCAGCGTCGCATCCGGCGGGGTGCGGCGCGTGCCGCTCTCGAAGATGCGCGCCTCGATCGCGAAGCGCATGACCGACAGCAAGCGCGAAGCGCCGCACTTCTACCTGACCACCGTGGTCGACATGGACGACGCGGTCCGGTTGCGCGCGCAGCTCAAGGCCCTCGAGGTCGAGCCGTCGGTGACGTACAACCACATGGTGCTGAAGGCGTGCGCCGACGCGCTGGCCCGCTTCCCCGAGGTGAATGCGCGCTTCGCCGGTGATGCGATCGAGCTGCTCGACGAGATCAACATCGGGATCGCGACCGCGGTCGACGACGGCCTCCTGGTCCCGGTCCTGTCTGGCGCCAACCGGCTCGATCTGATCGCCATCGCCGCGCAGGCGCGCGTTCTCGCCGAGAAGGCGGAGACCGGCCGCTTCACCAGCGCCGACCTCTCGGGCGCGACGTTCAGCGTGTCGAACCTCGGCATGTTCGACGTGGACAGCTTCAGCGCGGTGCTGAATCCGCCACAGGCCGCGATCCTGGCGGTAGGCTCGGTCAAGCAGCGCCCGATCGTGCGTGACGGAGCGCTCGCGGTCGGCCACACGATGTCGCTCACGATGTCGTACGACCACCGCGTCGTCGACGGGGCGCGCGGTGGGCGCTTCCTCGCCGACATCAAGCGGAGGCTCGAGAATCCCGCGGCGCTGCTGCTGCCCGGAGGTGCACCCGCGTGAGCGTCGCCCCGGGCGCTGGCGCCGACGCGCTGCCGGGCGCGCCGCTCGAGGCGGAGGGGCTTCGGGCGCGCTGGCTCGGCCGCATCGGCTACTCGCCGGCGAGCGCCCTGCAGGAGGACCTCCGGCGCGCACACGCACGCACCGGCGACGTCCTGCTCCTCCTGGAGCACGAGCCCGTGTACACGACGGGGCGCGGGGGCCACGCCGAGCATCTGGCGGCGCTCCCGAGCGACGGCGCGGCACCGGTGCCGGTCGAGCGCATCGGACGCGGCGGCGACGTCACCTACCACGGACCAGGGCAGCTCGTCGGCTATGCGCTGGTCGACCTGCGCGCGCGCGGACGCGACGTGCACCGGTTCTTGCGGCAGCTGGAGACGGGTGTCATCACCACGTTGTCGGCGCTCGGCGTGCGTGGCGTACGCTGGACCGGACGGACGGGCGTCTGGGTGGCGGATCCGGACGCCGACGTCGGACGGATGGACGAGCGGGACATGCAGCTGGGCAGAATTCGCAAGATCGCCTCGATCGGCATCGGCGTGCGCGGCGGCATCACCATGCACGGCTTCGCCCTGAACGTGGCAATGGACCTGGCGCCGTTCACGGCGATCGTGCCCTGCGGCCTCGTCGGGGTGCGCATGACGACGGTGGCGCGTGAGACCCCGGGTCCGGTGCCATCGCTGCGCGAGGTGGCGGCTCTCGCGGCCCAGGAGGTGGCCGCAGCACTCGCATCGCCCGCTCCGCCCGAGCGCAATCCGGTGGGAGCGGTCGCATGAGCGCCCCCACTCCGGCGGGGCGACACCCTGACTGGATTCGTGTCCGCGTGCCCGGAGGGGAGGGCTACGCCCGGACGCGCGCCATCGTGAAGGAGTCTGGCGTCGCCACCGTCTGCGAGGAGGCTCGATGTCCGAACGTCGCCGAGTGCTGGGCGCACGGTACCGCGACGTTCATGCTGATGGGCGACACCTGCACGCGGAACTGCGCTTTCTGCGCCGTCGATCACGGGCGCCCGGACGCCCTCGACCCGCTGGAGCCGTACCGACTGGCGCAGGCCGTACGAAAGCTCGGCCTGCAGCACGTGGTGGTGACGTCGGTGGATCGCGACGACCTCGCGGATCTCGGCGCGGGACACTTCGCGGCGACGGTACGGGCGATCCGGCACGCGGTTGCGGAGTGTGAGGTGGAGGTGCTGACCCCTGACTTCCAGGGCCGCCGCGACTGCGTCGAGACCGTCGCGGCAGCGCCGATCGCGGTCTACAACCACAACCTCGAGACCGTGCCCCGCCTCTACAAGCGTGCGCGGGCGGGCGCGAAGTACGACCGCTCCCTCGACGTCATCCGTTTTGCGCGGGCGTTCCGTTCCGACCTGCTCACCAAGGCGGGGCTGATGCTGGGGCTCGGAGAGGAGATCGCGGAGGTGCTGGCAGTGCTGCGCGACCTGCGCAGCGCGGGCTGCGACATCATCACCCTGGGTCAGTACCTCCGGCCCACGGCGAAGCACCTGCCGGTCGAGCGCTATCTCGACCCGTCGGAGTTCGTGGACCTGGGCGCGACAGCACGGGAATTGGGGTTCCGGCACGTCGAGTCGGGGCCCCTCGTGCGCAGCTCGTATCACGCCTGGTCGCATGTCCCGCGCTGACCGAAAGGTCTGCCGCGGGCTCGCGAGAACACGTTCGTCGGCGCCATGATCTCACGCGGGTCCGTTGCTTCCTCGTCCCTTTTCCCTTACCAGACCGCGTCTTAAGCAAAGTCGAGAAAAGGGGCGGAGGAGGCGAATGCTCAAGCTGTACGACTACCCGCAGTGTCCTTTCGGCCAGAAGACGAGGATCGTGCTGGCCGAAAAGCAGCTGGACTACGAGTTGACCGTGGTTGACCTGCGGAAGCACGAGCAGCTCGAGCCCTGGTTCGTGGCGCTCAACCCCTTCCACAAGGTGCCGGTCCTGGTCGACGAGGACGACGAGGACCACCGCACGGTGGTCTACGACTCGACCGTGATCGACGAATACCTCGAGGACGAGTACCCCGAGCCCGCTCTGCTGCCGCCGCCCGGCGACTCCGCTGCCCGGGCGCGCGTTCGTCAGCTCGAGGACTACGCCGACATGGCCTTCGTCCTCGCCGCGGGCAACCTGCTCACCGAGCACGTGAAGCCCGAGGGCGAGCGGGACCCGGAAAAGCTCCGCCGGGCGAAGGACGAGGTCGACCGCACCTTCGCGCTGCTCGAGCGCGAGCTGGCCGGGGGCAAGGAGTATCTGGCCGGCTCCTTCAGCATCGCCGACGCGGCGTTCGCGCCGCGGCTGCTGCTTCTGGTGGCGCGTGGCGTGGCGCTGCCCGAGGGCGCTCGCGCTCTCCGCGGCTACGTCGATCGGCTGCGCCAGCGTGAGAGCGTCCGCCGTCTCGACGGCCTCTGAGCGAGCGGCATCGACCAGTTCGAAAGAGGGCCGGTGGGAAACCACCGGCCCTCTTTGCGTTCCGGAAGGCGCGCGACGTCGCGGCCAGCCCGGGAGTGGCGCCGCGCATCCGGTCACCTCGCGCGCCGATGCGGGGGCGTGCTCGGTCCGGGCCTTGGTCCACGGCTCGGTCCGCGGCTCGGCTCACGAACTCTCAGTCGAGGACCGGCCGCGGCTGCTTCGGGATGACCACGATCCCGGACTCGGTCACGGTGAAGCGCTCGCGATCGAGCTCGAGGTCGAAACCGATGCGCTCGCCCTCGGGAATCTCCACGTACTTGTCGATGATCGCGCGGCGCACCTTGGCGTGCCGCCGGATGCGACAGCCGTCCATGATGACCGAGTCCTCGACCTCGGCGAAGCTGTGCACGAAGACGTTGTTGCCGAGCACCGAGTTGCGTACGGTACCGCCGCTGACGATGCAGCCCTCGGACACGACCGACTGCACCGCCTGACCCCGGCGCCCGATCTCGTCGAAGACGAACTTCGCCGGCGGGTTCGGCGTCTCCACCGTCCGCAGCGGCCACAGGGAGTTGTAGAGGTTGAGCGCCGGGTCGGGCGAGCGCAGGTCCATGTTCGCTTCGTAGAACGAGTCGAGCGTACCCACGTCGCGCCAGTACGTCGGCTTACCCGCCGGCTCGCCTGGCAGGCGGTTGGTCGCGAAGTCGTACGCGTAGGTCTGCCGCTGGCCCAGGTGCGCCGGGATGATGTGCTGCCCGAAGTCGGTGCCTCCCCCCTCGCTGTCGGCGAGCTCCCTGAGAGCCGTCATGAGAAAGTCGGCGTCGAAGAGGTAGTTTCCCATCGACGCGAGGCTGTACCCGGGGCGGTCGGGCATCTCCGGCGGCTGGCTCGGCTTCTCGAGGAACCCGACGACCAGTCCGTCGCGATCCACGTCGACGATGCCGAAGCCCGATGCCTCGGCGACCGGCACGGGCAACGTGGCGACCGTCACCAGGGCGCCGCGCTCCCGGTGAAAATCGGCCATCTGTCCGATGTCCATCCGGTAGATGTGATCGGCACCGAACACCGCGACCAGATCGGGCTGGTAGTTCTCGATGAGGTTCAGGTTCTGGTAGATCGCGTCGGCCGTACCCTTGTACCAGGTCTGGCCGTGCCGCATCTGCGCCGGGACGGGCGAGATGAAGTGCTCCGCGATCAGCCCGCCGAACTTCCACCCGGCCGCGAGGTGCTCGATCAGCGACTGCGACTTGAACTGCACCATCACGTAGACCGAGAAGATCCCCGAATTGACGAAGTTCGACAGGACGAAGTCGATCAGCCGGTACTTGCCGCCGAACGGGACCGCGGGCTTCGCGCGATCGCGCGTGAGTGGAAACAGCCTCGTCCCCTCACCACCCGCCATGATCATCCCGAGGATGCGTCTTGACGCCCCAGCCATCGACGCAACAGTGTCGGTCGGCCCCCCGGGAGTCAAGGCTGCTCGGACCGACGCCGCCGGGCGGCATCGCGGGTGCACCTTGCTGCCGCCGGGCGGCATCGCGGGTGCACCTTGCTGCCGCCGGGCGGCATCGCGGGTGCACCTTGCTGCCGCCGGGCGGTATCGCGGGTGCACCTTGCTGCCGCCGGGCGGTATCGCGTGCGCACCTTGCTGCCGCCGGGCGGTATCGCGTGCGCCACCGTGCTACGGACACGTCGTGCAGGACGAAGAGGACGAGCTCGAGCGCCGGCGGCGCCAGGTGATCGAGTCGTACAAGGTCGTCTGCATCTGCAACAAGATCCGCCGCGGCGTGATCGAGAAAGCGATCGCGAACGGTGCGACGACCCTCGACGAGATCCGGCGCCGGACGCGCGCGGCGACCGGTCCGTGCGGCGCGAAGCGTTGCGGCCCGGTGATCGCGGGGATGCTGCGGCGCTGACACGAACGCCTTGCGGCACCCGCGAATGCTGCTAGGTGTCCCTATCAGGAATCCCTCTCGTTTGTTGCTTCCGTGCAGCCACGCCGAAGGAGGAGTCATGAGCAAGCTGGCCGGGTCGAAGACCCATCAGAACCTGAAGGACGCTTTTGCCGGTGAGTCGCAGGCCAACCGTCGCTACCTGTACTTCGCGCGCCGGGCCGACATCGAGGGCTACCCGGACATCGGCGGTCTGTTCCGCGACACCTCCGAGGCCGAGACCGGCCACGCGTTCGGCCACCTCGACTTCCTCAAGGAGGTGGGCGACCCTGCGACCGGCGCCCCGATCGGCGACACCGACAAGAACCTGAAGTCTGCGATCGACGGCGAGACGTACGAGTACTCGCAGATGTACCCGGGCTTCGCCAAGACCGCTCGCGAGGAGGGCCTCGCCGAGATCGCCGAGTGGTTCGAGACCCTCGCCCGGGCGGAGAAGTCGCACGCCGGACGCTTCCAGAAGGGTCTCGATACCCTCTCGCAGGGCTGATCGCGGCGTCGCGGGAGCGCACACGCCCACGGCGCGTGTGCTCCCGCGGCCGCTCGCCATCGAACGACCATGCGAAAAGTCTCTCTCGAGGATCTCGCCGGGCCATCGCGCTACGGCGAGATGCGCGACCACTTCCGCCGCCGCATCATCGAGCTGAAGCGCCACCGCCGCGTGTCGGTGGGTGATCGCGTGACACTGGTGTTCGAGAACTTCGACACCGTGCTCTTCCAGACGCAGGAGATGCTCCACGTCGAGCGCATCACCGACCTCGACCGGGTGCGCGAGGAGCTCGACGTCTACAACGAGTTGCTCCCCGGCAAGAACGAGCTCTCGGCGACGCTGCTGATCGAGATCACCGATCAGCCCCGGATCGCCGACGAGCTGCGGCGCCTCATCGGCCTCGACGAGCACGTCTCGCTACGCGTCGGCGACCGGGCGTTTCCGGCGCAGTTCGAGCCCGGGAGGAGCACGGAAGAGAAGCTCTCCGCCGTGCAGTACGTCCGCTTCCGGCTCGACCCCGAGGCCGTCGCCGAGTTCCTCGGAGGTTCCTCGCCGATCGAGATCGCGGTCGACCACCCGAACTACGGGGCGCGCACCACGCTCGACGCGGGACAGCGCGCCAGCCTTGCCGCCGACCTGGGCGACGCGTGACGGGCGCCGCAGCGCGCCGAGCGGCGAAACCGACGACGCCGCGTCAGCGCAGTACGCGCCAGCTCGAGGCGATCTACCGCACGCTCTGCGAGAGTCGGGATCACCCGACCGCCGAGCAGCTCTACCACGCCGTTCGCGCATGCGTTCCCGCCGTGAGCCGCGGCACCGTGTACCGGAACCTGGCCAAGCTGGTCGGGGCCGGGCGCGTGCGCATCGTGCACGTGCACGACCGGTGCGCGCGCTACGATGCGCGTACCGGGCCGCACGATCACTTCCTCTGCCTCGGTTGCACCATGCTGCTGGACGTCGAGTCGACGGACGGTCGTCGGGAGCGAACGCGCACGCGCATTCGCGGTCACCGGGTCGAGGGGCACGTGCTCACCTACCTCGGCACTTGCCGCCCGTGCGCGGCGGCGAGACCGTGAATCGAGGATGTCGATGACGCTGCTGCCCGACACGATCCCGATCTTTCCCCTACCCAACGTCGTGCTGTTCCCGCAGATCGACCTGCCGCTGCACATCTTCGAGCCGCGCTATCGCGAGATGGTCGCGGACGCGATGAGCGGTGACCGCCTGATCGGCATGGTGCTTCTGCGGGGCGACTGGAGGCGCGAGTACCACGGTGCGCCCGAGGTCTTTCCGCTCGGCTGTGTCGGACGCATCGAGACCTTCGATCTGCTGCCCGACGGCCGCTCGAACCTGGTGCTGCGCGGCGTCGCACGCTTCGACATGACCGCAGAGGTGGAGGGACGCGCCTACAGGCGTGCGCGCGTGTCGTGGCGGACGGAGAGCGAGCAGGCAGTCGCGGAGGAGATCGAGCACCTGAACGCGCGGCTGCAGATCAGCGTCGCGCGGCTGCTCGCGCGGCGCGAGCTCGAAGTCCCGTCGGACATGTGGGAGCGTCTGCCCCGCGGAACCGGGCTGCTGGTCAACACGCTCGCATCGGTTCTCGATCTCGCGGCGATCGAGCAGCTCGCGCTCCTCGAGTGTGACGACGTCGCGGACCGCGTCGAGCGCCTGCTGGAGGTCCTCGAGTTCCGCCTGGCTGGCGGGGCCGCGTTCCTGGCGAGCAGCGGCGACGACGAGCCGCGTCACTGAGCCGGGAGCCGCGTCGATGCCCACCGTCACGGCCCTCATCGTCGTCCTGGCCTTTCTGTCGGGGTGTGTGACGGCCGTCACCGGCGTCTGGGTCGGCCGCGGCCAGAGTCCGGTCTCGCTGGTCCTGAACTGGGGGGCGGTGACGCTGGTCCTGCAGCTCTTTGCCGCCTGCATCGCCGTGTTCCACGCCCGGGCGGACCGGGCCATCGCGCGGCAAGGGCAGGACGCGGCGCCATAGCGCCCACCCGCCCCGGGGCCGGCAGGTCCCTTCTCGGGCTTGCCCGATCTGCTAGGGAGCACGGGCGGAGGGAAGCATGCGACGAACCTTCAACGACATCATGAACGATGCGCGCCAGGTGGTCCCGGAAGTCACGGTCGACCAGGTGAAGCAGCGCCTCACCGGCAACGGCTCCCAGGCCCACGTGATCGACGTGCGCGAGAAGGAGGAGTACCGGGAGGGCCATCTTCCGGGTGCGGTGTCGGTGCCGCGCGGGTTCCTCGAGATGAAGATCGAGGAGACCGTTCCCGAACGAGGCGCCGAGATGATCGTCTACTGCCAGGGCGGCACCCGTTCTCTGATCGCCGGCAAGATCCTCAAGGACATGGGCTACACGAACGTCGTGTCCATGTCCGGTGGCTTCGGGGCCTGGAAGGGTGCCGGCAATGCATGGACGGCCGACCGCCAGTTCTCCGCCGACCAGCTGCAGCGCTACAGCCGGCACTTCCTGCTGCCCGAGGTCGGCGAGGCCGGCCAGGCCAAGCTGCTCGACGCGAAGGTGCTCCTGATCGGCGCCGGGGGCCTCGGCTCGCCGACCGCGTACTACCTCGCGGCGGCCGGAGTCGGAACGATCGGCATCGTCGACGACGACATCGTCGACCGCTCGAACCTGCAGCGGCAGATCTTGCACAACGAGGAGCGCGTCGGCATGCCGAAGGTCGAGTCGGCGAAGCTCACGCTGCAGGGCCTCAACCCCGACGTGAACGTGATCGGATACCGGGAGCGCGTGAACTCCGGGAACATCATGCGCCTGATCGCCGACTACGACATCGTCGTCGACGGCTGCGACAACTTTCCGACCCGCTATCTCGTCAACGATGCCTGCGTGTTCGCCGACAAGCCGAACGTGCACGGCAGCATCTTCCAGTTCGAGGGACAGGCGACCGTGTTCCACCCGGGGAAGGGCCCCTGCTACCGGTGCCTGTTCCCGGAGCCGCCACCGCCGGGGGCCGCGCCGTCCTGCGCAGAGGCGGGCGTGCTGGGCGTCTTGCCGGGCCTGGTCGGGTGCGTGCAAGCCGTCGAGACCGTCAAGCTCATCCTCGGCGTCGGGAACCCGCTGGTCGGCCGACTGCTGCACTTCGACACGCTGGCGATGGAGATCAAGCAGCTCAAGCTGCGGCGTGACCCGGAGTGCCCGGTGTGCGGCGAGCGTCCGACGGTCACCGATCTCATCGACTACGAGGAGTTCTGCGGGCTCCGCGGAGGCCACGACCAGGCGGCTTCGGCCTGAGATGCAGCCGTTCCCCGGCAGGGGGCGGATCTACCTCCTGCGGCACGGCGAGACCGAGTGGAATCGCGAGCGCCGCATCATGGGACGCCGCCCGGTCCCGCTCAGCGAGCGGGGCCGGGCGCAGATTCTCACCCTGGCACCGTACCTCGTACCACTCGGCATCGAGATGATCGTGACGAGCCCGCTCGAGCGCGCTCGCGCGACGGCCGAGCTGATCGCGCAGCAGATCGGTGGTGTCCCGGTGCAGGCCGAGCCCGGGCTCACCGAGGTCGACTACGGATCCTGGGAGGGCACGACCTTTCGCGATCTCGTGCAGGCCCCCGAGTTCCACGCGTACTGGCAGGAGCCGGTGGCGACGCCGTGTCCGGGCGGCGGCGAGAGCCTGCTCCAGGTGCGCGACCGCGTGTTCGCGGCGATGGCGCGTGTCGCCGAAGCCGCAGCGCGACGTCCGGCGATCGTCGTCTCGCACGGCGACCCGCTGCGCCTCATCCTGTGCGCTTGCCTGCAGATGGACCCTGCTCAGCTGCGCCGGATCCGCCTCGACAACGGCGGACTGTCGGCAATCGAGCTGACTGGTGACTGGGCCGAAGTGAAGTTCCTGAACATGCGGCCCGACCTCGACGCGCTGCTGCAGGATTGAGAGCGTCGGGCGGCCACGGAAGAAAAAAACCCCGGGGAGCCTTCCGAGCAATCCTGAGATCCGCTCGGCCTCGCGGTGTAGCGAGGGTCCCCGGGGTCGGTGGTGCCTGGAATTCTCCCAGGCGACCACGTGTGTTCTACGTAGCCGGGCCTAGGAGGCCACCACCTCACAGTCCACCTGCGTACAACTTGCAATCACGACTGGATCACCTCCTTTCCCGGCGGGGCCGCCTCCGGGGCTCATCGTTCCCGGACACGGCTGAGCGCGGGCTCCAGACCCGCTGTCGGCTCGGGACCGCCAGTCTGTCCCTTCCCGACACGACCCGTCACCCGAACGGGACTACCCCGTGCGGGCAACTCCACGGACGCTGTTCACCGTCCGGGCCGTGAGCGAATGCTACGCCCATCCGTGAATCGTGTCCAGATTCGGTCGATCGGAACTTGGAGACGGCGCGTACGGACGCGCCACGCGTACCTTGACCGCGCAGGGGGGGCATCGATAGAGCGCGGGCATGGGCCCGCTCATCGTCGCCGGGCTGGTCGCCTTTGCGATCGGCTTGATTCGCCTCGGCAGTCGCATCCCGCCGCGCGCCTTCGATCGCGACCACGAGCTGCGGCGAGGCGCCGAGCTGTCGTTCCTGCCGTTCGGCCGGCAGCCGACCGAGCCGGTCGATGCCGAGAGCGCCCGCGTCGGCAGGCCGTTCTGACGCCTGGCCCGCCGCGACCCGGCCGCAGAAGATCCCGCGGGGAAGCCACCCCGCCCGGTGGGAATCCCGCCGTGGTGCGCGCCAGCCACGGACACGTCGCAGCGAACGCCGGTCGCCCCGTGGTCGGCTTGCGCCGGCGGCAGGATCAGTCCTGCAGGAAGTCGATCAGCGCCTGGCTGACCTCCTCGGGTCGCTCCTGCTGCACCCAGTGGCTGCAATCCGGGATGAAGCGGATCGAGAACGGAGCGTCGACGAGATCTCCCGTGCCGACGGTGAGCTCCTTGCCGAGCGCGACGTCGTCCTCGGCCCAGATCATCAGAGTCGGGCAGCCGATCCGGGTGTCCATCGAGTAACGCCCGATCGCCGCCCGGTTGCGGAACTGGGCGCGATAGTAGTTGATCGCGGCGGTCGCAGCGCCGGGTGGCTCGAAGGAGCGCTTGATCTCGCGGATGTCTTCGGCCGAGAAGACCTCGCGGTCCTTGCGCACGACCATGCCGCGAAAGCCCCGCTCGAGAGCTGCCATGTCGTTGCGCGTCAGCAGCCACTCCGGCAGGCGCGGGATCTGGAAGAAGAACATGTACCAGCTGCGCAGCAGCTGCCGCGGGTTCGAGCGCACGTTCGTCGCGAAGATCGCCGGGTGCGGGCAGTTGCAGACGGCGAGCTTCCGGCAGGCGTCGGGATGGTCGATGGCGAACGCCCAGCTGATCGCGCCCCCCCAGTCGTGCCCGACGATCGCCGCGCTCTCGTAGCCGAGCGCATCGATCAGCCCGCGCACGTCGCCGGTGAGGTGCTGCATCTCGTAGGATGCGACGCTGGCCGGGCGGTCGCTGCCGCCGTAGCCGCGCAGGCTCGGCACCACCACGCGGTAGCGCTCCGCGAGCACCGGGATCTGGTGGCGCCACGAGTACCACGACTCGGGAAAGCCGTGCAGCAGCACGACGAGCGGACGCCCCCCCTCCCCGGAGGTCGCGCAGTCGAGCGTGACCTCGCCGCAGCGGATTCGCCGACGTTCGACGGCCAGCGGCGCTAACGAAACGCGGGGAGACCCGGCAACCGAGTCGGTGTCGACCATCGGCGGTGGTCCTATGCGCAACGCTGCCGGATCGCAACGCGGCACCGTAACGATCGGCGCCGCGTGGCCGTGCCGCGATGGGCGAGCCCGCCGCGGCTCCGGAACCGCTCCGCGCCGAGGACGCGCGCAACGGTCGGCACGCGTCCTCGGCGCAGGCAGCGGCGCGGTGGAAGCGGCACGGAGCGCGCCGGCCGCCGCGGTCGGACTTCAGTCGCCCTTGGCGCGCGAAACGTAGCTGCCGGTCTCGGTGTCGACGCGGATCACGTCGCCAACGTCGATGAAGTTCGGAACCGGGACGACGAGGCCGGTCTCGACCGTCGCCGGCTTGAGCGCGTTGGTGACGGTCGCCGACTTGAGGCCCGGAGCGGTCTCGGTGACGGTAAGGTCGAGCGTCTTCGGCAGCGCCACTCCGAGCGGGGTGCTCTCGAAGAACTCGACCATGATCTTGACGTTCGGCAACAGGTACTTCGCTGCGTCGCCGAGGTCCTCGGCGGAGAGACCGATCTGCTCGTAGGTCTCGGTGTTCATGAAGTGGTGCTGCTCGCCGTCCGAGTAGAGGTACTCCATCTCGTGCTGCTCGAGGGTGATGCGGTCGACCTTGTCTTCCGAGCGAAACCGGTTCTCGGTCGAGTTTCCCGACCGGATGCTGCGCAGCTTGGTCTGCACCATGCCGCGCCAGTTGCCCGGCGTGATGTGGACGACGTTCGTCACGCGATAGAGTTCGTTGTTGTACATGATGACCATACCCACGCGGAGCTGGGTGGCGGGGATTACCATCGTTGCTTCCTCCTGGTGGAGCGGCGGGCGCGATACGGCGCGTCGGTGCGGAGCTGCGGTTTCGGCGCCATGCGTCGGCGCAGAGCTAGGGTTTCGGCGCCATGCGTCGGCGCAGAGCTAGGGTTTCGGCGCCATGCGTCGGCGCAGAGCTAGGGTTTCGGCGCCATGAAGACCAGCATCGTGAGCCGTTCCGGTCCCGGGTTCGTGACGCCGTGCGGCTCGGACGGTGCGGCGTACGCGGCCTCGCCTGCGCCGAGCCGGCGCGTCGCGCTGCCGATCTGCACGTCGGCCACGCCGTCGATCACGTAGTAGATCTTGTCCGAGCCTGCATGGGCGTGCGCGGACTGTGCCTGGCCGGGCTCGAAGCAGTAGACGTCGCAGAACATCCGCTCCGAGTCGAACAAGTTGTTCTTGCGCATCTTCTCCGTCGCGAAGACGGCCCTTTCGCGAACGTCGACGAAAGCACTCATGGGAACCTCAGCGCCGCGCCGCGACCGCGATCGTCGCGACGGTCAGGGCCACGGTGAACCAGGCCGCGCCGGCGATACGGGAAGTCATGCTGCGCAGCTTCGCCTCGTCCACGGCCTCACCCCACTCGTCCTGTCGCACGAGCCGGTGCCCGAGGCCGAACGCGATGTACGTCCCGGACATGACGACGAGGAACGCGAGGCCGAGCTTCCAGACCAGGTGGCTGCCGAAGTCGGCGAAGTAGGTCGTGCCGAGCGCCTGCTTGTACTCGGTGATGCTCCAGGCGCCGGTCATGACCATGACGCCGAGCAGGGCGATGGCGAGCGGGTCGTAGATCCGCAGGCAGCGGGCGAGGGCGGTGCGCCGCGCCGCGCCGTCGGCGGTCCGGCGGGCCCGGGGCACGGTGAACAGGGCGAGCCCCGCGGTGGTGCCCAGGTAGAGCCCCGTCGCCAGCAGGTGGAGCTGCAGCAGCATGCCGCGTGGGTACCCAAAACCCCCCCTTTTCGAAAGGGGCGATTGCATGGACTGGGAGCGGCTGCTTGTTATCGAGCGGAGCAGCCATGAAGCCTACGAAAGAGATGTTCGATGCCGCACGCGAGCTTCACGTGGGTCGCGTGCAGGCCTACGGGCGCGGCGAGCTGAACGACGCGCAGTTCCGCCCGATCCGGCTGTCGTACGGGCTCTACTACCAGCTCGATCACACGAGCTACATGCAGCGGATCAAGATCCCCGCCGGCCTGATGACCGCCGACCAGATGGACACCCTGGCAGACATCACCGACGACTACGGCCGCGGCGTGACGCATGTCACCACACGTCAGGACGTGCAGATCCACTGGGTACCGCTCGAGAAGACCGGCGAGATGTACCAGCGCCTCGAGGCGGTCGGCGTCACCGCGCGCGGCGCCTGCGCGGACAGCGTGCGCAACGTGACCGCGTGCCCGTTCGCCGGCGTGTCACCCGACGAACCGTTCGACGTGACGCCGCACGCGCTGGTGATCCACGACTGGTTTCTGTTCAACCCGCTCAACCTGACGCTGCCGCGCAAGTTCAAGATCGCGGTCGAGGGCTGCCCCCTCGACTGCGCCCAGGGCACGATCAACGACATCGGCCTCTACGCGCAGACCAAGGACGGCACGCCGGGCTTCGCGGTATGGGCGGGCGGTGGCCTCGGTGCCGCCCCGTTCCTCGCGGTGAAGGTGCTCGACTTCATCCCGGCCGAGGACGTGCTGATCGCGTGCGAAGCGATCGTGCGCATCCAGCACCGCTCGGGCGAGCGCAAGCTGCGCCACAAGGCTCGGCTCAAGTTCCTGGTGAAGAAGCTCGGCGTCGAGCGCTTCCGGCAGATGGTCGAAGCGGAGTGCGAGCGCGTGGCCGCCGAGCGCGGCCCGGCGCTCCGCGACGACGTGCGCGCGGCGGTCGCCGCGTACCAAGCGCCGAAGCCCGGCAAGGCGGCGGAACCGATCGCGCCGCGGGTGGGGTTCGAGGACTGGGCGCGCACCAACGCCCCGGCGCAGCGGGACGGCGCGTACTGCTCTGCGGTGGTCGCCCTCGCGCTCGGTGACGTGACCGCCGACGAGCTGCGCGCGCTCGCGGGTCTCGCCCGCCAGTTCGGCGACGGGACGACGCGCGCGACCAACGACCAGAACCTGGTCTTCCAGTCGGTGCACCGGAGCGCCCTGCCGGCGTTCCACGCAGCTCTTTGCGACCTTCGGCTCGCCAACGGCGGCGCGATGCACCTGACCGACGTAGTCGCGTGCCCGGGCTCCGACTACTGCAGTCTCGCGGTGACGCGCTCGATGGGCGTCGGCGATCGCATCCGCACCCACCTCGCGGAAGCGAAGTTCGACGGCGATTCGCTCGGCCAGTTCCACGTCAAGATCAGCGGCTGCCCGAACTCGTGCGGCCAGCACCACATCGCCGACATCGGCCTCACCGGCATGATGGTGAAGGACGAGAACGGCGCCGAGATGCCGCACTACTCGTTGCTCGTCGGCGGCGCCGTCGGCGAGGGCCGGACGCACATCGGTCGCCGGCTGTTCGGTCGCTTCGCCGAGGCCGACGCGCCGCGCGCGATCGCGGCTCTGGCGCGCCACTACGATGCGCAGCGGCAGCCCGGCGAGCGGTTCGCGGAGTTCGTCGCGCGCGTGGGCACCGACCAGCTCGATCGCGTCGCGCAGGAGGCCGTCGGCGGTGCCATCCGCTGACGACCCCGACGACGAACCGGCCGCCGGAGGTAGGCCGCCACCGACCGAGCCGTTCTACCGCGGGACGCTGATCCGTCTGTCGCGGGCCGGCGGGCGCGGCGTCGTCCGCAGCTTGCAGACCGGCCGCGAGATCCCGTTCGAGCGCGAGCACACGATGATGCCGGTCCCGCGCGACGGCTCAGATTGGTTCGAGCTGCGCGAGGGGATGATCGTCGGCTACGACGTCGGCTGGACGTCGCGCGGCCTGCGGGTGACGAAGCTCTTTCCAGTGCCACCCGTGCTCACAGCGGAAGTCCCGTCCGAAACGTGAAGTAGCGGCCCAGCAGCTCGCCGACCAGAACGGCGAGGGTCGCGATGTAGAAGAGCCCCGTGGCGGCCATCGTCTGCGGGATCGCGAGCACCCGCCGGAGCATCGCCGACATCGCGAGCGCCGCCACGGGGCCCAGAGCCACGCGCAGCAGCAGCAGCTCGAGGTGGGTCTGCAGCGGGTCACGCTCCGCCGGCACGCCGCTCACCAGCAAGGCCGCGAGCACTGCCACCAGGCCGGCGATCTCGGCCCAGACCGTCCCGACGAAGTACCGGAAGCAGCGGTGGAACGGCTCGATGTCCATCCCCGGGTCGATCAGGTACCAGTGGCCGATCAACATGCCCGTGGTGACGGCCCCGAGCGTCGCTGCCGAGACCAGCGTCGTGACGGTCGCGAGCAGGTGCAGGAAGGGGCCGACCTCGGGAAACAGGCTCCACGCGCTAGCAGCGAGGGCCGCCGCACCCGTCAGCAGCGACGCGGGATAGAGCCGGGCCCGGAGCGTCATGGCGTCGCCCCAGAGCGTGACGACGTAGAGCGAGAACAGCGCGAGGAACGCGATCCAGAGCACGACCTCGAGGCCGCCGACGCCGCTCGCGTCGCGGGTGAACCAGAGCCACGCGGTACCGAGGCCACCGGTCAGCGCGGCGCTCAGGAAAACGCCCGCGCTCGACTTGTAGAAGCCCCGTTCCATCTCGTGGAAGGGCGGCACCGCGAGCGACAGCAGGCCTCCTACGCCGAGCTGACAGAAGACGAGCAGAAAGCAGCGGGCGAAGAGCGTCATGCGGCGGACCGGCCCGCGCCGACGAGTTGAAGCCCTCTGGGGACCGTGCAAATCTGGCGAGATCCAGCGGCGACAGGAGAACGAACAGAGTGGTCCATGCCCACCTCCCATACCGTATCACCCTCCGAATCGGCATCCTCGCGGTCCTCGCGATCCTCGTGGGCTGCGGTGGCGACACCAGCCGCAGCGAGATCGACGCGCTGCGCAAGGAGGTCGCGGAGCTGAAGGCGGCGCAGGCGCAGCTAGAGGCGACCGTCTCGACCCTGCAGCCAAAGTGGGCGAAGAAGGCCGCCGCCCCGGCAGCGGTCGCGGCACCGGCCGACCCATTCGCCGCGGTGGCGGCCGCCGAGGCGCCGGAACGCGAGACGGTGCTCATCATCCCGACCAGCTTCGCGCCCCGCAAGGGCCCCGAGGTCGCCGCCGTAACGGTGGTCGAGTTCGCGGACTTCCAGTGTCCGTTCTGCCAGATGAACGCGGGGCTGCCCGACAAGCTGCTGGCCGAGTTCCCGAACCGGGTCCGTTTCGTGTTCAAGAACTTTGCCATCGGCAAGCATCCCGGGGCGAACCGCGCGGCCAAGGCAGCGTGGGCTGCCCACCAGCAAGGCAAGTTCTGGGAGATGCACGACGCGATCTACGGCGGCAACACCCAGCAGCTCTCGGCCGAGCTTCTGCGTGGCTATGCCGAGAAGATCGGGCTCGACATGGCGAAGTACGACGCCGACGTCGCATCGCCGCAAGCGCAGACCGCCGTGTCCTTCGACAAGATCCAGGCCAAGAAGATGCGGGTTCGCGGCACACCGACGTACTTCGTCAACGGCAAGCGCGTACAGGGCGCGTCGCAGGATGCCGTCCGGACGAAGGTCCAGGCCGAGATCGACGCCTTTCCGGGACGCACGGCGAATTGATCGGCTCTCCAGAAAGACCCGAAATCACCTGGTGCTTCGGGTGCTTCCGCTAACGGATCGTGGTACCGTGGCGATATCGAGAACCAAGGGGTGTGCGATGCGCAAGCACGGTTGGTCACGGGGCGGGATGACGACGATGGTGGTAGCGGGGCTCTCGGTGCTGCTCCTGGCGCCGGTCGTCCACGCACAGCAGGGCAACCCGGTTCCCGACTCCACCGAGAACAGCACGTTCTCTGCGTACGGTCCGCCAACGGGGCTCCAGGAGACGCCGCCCGAGTACGATGCCTTTGCGGGTGACCGTCCGATCGCTCCCGAGCCGTGGAACCGCGCCGTGAGCTTGAACCTGAGCCTGGGCTCGATGCTGATCAACACTCTCTTCTTTCCCGTCAAGCTGGCCGTCGGGATCGTCGGCGCCGAGGTCGGTGGCCTCGCGGGCGCGATGAACGGTGGTGACGAGGAAGCAGCTCGCGGCATCTGGAACGTCACGACCGACGGCTCGTACTTCGTGACCCCGGCGGCACTCGACGGCCGCTCCGAATTCACCCTCGGCAGCGACGCGCCCTGACGGGCTGCGCGCGGTTCAGCGCACGATCGCCGAGTCGATCTGCCGCGCGCGCAGCGCGTCCGCCAGCTGCGCACGGTAGTCGGGCCAGCGGAAGGCAGACGCCGCCCACCACTCGTCGCCCGCCTCCTCGGCAAGCGCGATGGTGAAGGGTCGCTCGAGTCGCCCGCAGAACACGAGCAGATCGCCCGAGGCAAGGTCCTCGAGCAGGGCGTCCTCGAGCCCGTCCGTGCCGGACACGAGCGCGATCTCGGCACCGCAGCCGTCGAACGACGGCGATAGCGCGATCGGCTCGGGCAGCGCGTCCTGCGGGTCGTCGTCCCCGGAGGCCGGTGCGATGCCGTCGCGGCTGCGCGCGGCAAGCTCCTCCGCCAGAGCGATCGGATGTACCAGCGTCTCGCCGCTCCGCGAACGCCGTCTCGCCGTGACGCCGGTGTAGAGCCGGGGCGGGACGACTTCCGGTCGCGCGAGGCCCGCGAACACCTCGAGGGCCAGTCGCGCGGCGGTCACCGGATCGCCCGAGGCGGACGCTCGTCGCAAGTCGGCCACGAGCGGCTCGGCGAGCACCGCGTCCGTCGCCCGATCGAGGCGTCGCGCGAACTGCGCGAGTTGCTCGCAGTCCGACGCGTCCGGGCGTCCTGCCACGCCGTCGCGCAAGGCGCGGCGTACCGCGTCTCCGACGCGCATCGCCGCCCCCAGCACCTCCTCGGCGAGCTCCGTCGCACCCCGCAGCCTGCGCGCCACGGTATGGCGCGCGATGACCGCGGACAGGAGGTCGGCGAATTCGCGGTCGCGATCGTCCGCCGTCATGGGTTCCGGGCTAGCAGATGGCAGCGGCGGACGCGCGAGCGGACACCGTTCCGCTGCGCGCGGCGGCCTGCTAAGACATTCGCCCGATGCCACGCTCCGTCCGCCGGACGACCATCCCCGAGGTGCTCGAAGTAGCGCTCGAGCTCGAGCGCAAGACCATGGCGCTCTACGCCGACTTCGTGCGCCTGTTCGCCGACGATCCCGAGCTGCGCCAGTTCTGGTTCCACATGGCGAGGCACGAGGCCGCGCACTGCGGTGCGCTGATGCTCGTGGACTGCATCCTGCGCAATGACCCCGATCTCGGGGGCGAGACCAAGGTACTCTTCGACACCTCGACAGGCATCCGACTGCGCTCGCTGCTCGCGGGCTACCGACGCGAGCTGCGCCGGGGCGTCACCCGCGAGCGGGCGTTCGAGATGGCAGTGGACCTCGAGAGCTCCGAGCTCGAGGACGTGGTCGTCGACCTGCTGCAGGTGGTCCAGGACCCCGGCTGGCGGGATCAGGCTGTCAAGATGCTGATCCACGATCTGAGCGACATGAGCTACATGATCGAGAAGCACACCAAGGACGAACGCCTGCTCGCGCGCGCGGACGCCCTGGTCGAGCGCCGCATCGGCCGCCGGGGCGCGACGCCGGCGGTCGCTCGCTCGGCAGCTCCGCGCCGTCCACCGGGCACGCGCCGCGCGCGCTGAACTCCGGTCGCGACGCAGGTCGCCGCGTCACGCAGCCACCGTCGACCCGGACTCTTGACGATGCCGCGGGCGGCCTTAGGTTGCCTCACGATGGAACCCGAGGTCACGGAGCGCGATATGGCGCTCCTTCTCCTGAGCGAGGATTCGCTGGTCACGCTCGCCGCCATGCTCGGATGGCAGGCGAGGGCGGCACTCGACGTTCGCGACGAAGTGGAGTCGCTCGCGCGCGAGATGCTGCCCGCCTGAGTCCGGGACGAGTCAGCGCAAGCCGGTGCCGTCGTCGCGTGGCGTGGACTCGACGAAGACGCCGTGACTGCCCGCCAGCCGCGTGATCGTGGCGCGCGCGAGCTTGCTCGGCTCCGAGTGGCCGTTCTCCCACCGGTTCACCGTGCTCACGGTGATACCCAGCGCGTGCGCGAACTCTTCCTGGGTCATCGACAGGCGGGAGCGCATGTCACGGATCGTAAGGCCGCTGTTCTTCAACATGATGGAAATTGCCTCCTGACCCGCCCGTCGGGGCGGCTCTTCTTCTGGGCGCGCCGTGTTGGTTGTTTCTTCAGACGCCGCGGCAGGCCCGTGCGCGTTGCCGTGAAAGCAATCGACATGCCCCGTGCATGCGCCGCAAACACAGGGGTTTTTCGGCCCCCGGGCCCGGTGCTGCGCGATCCACCGTTAAACCAGTGACGCTCGGCGAAGTTTCCGCGGCGCCGCAGCATCGGGTGCGGCACCGCCCCGGGTAGCGGACATGCTGGCGCGGCTGCGCCGGGCTCGCTACCCAGGGACCGACGCCGCTCCGGCAACGGAGCCACACGAGGACGATGCGGGGATGTCCGGAGGAGTGACGCCGTTCGACGCCGACGAGTCGGCAATTGCCGTGGCGCACGCCAACGTGGCGCTGGTGAAGTACTGGGGGAAGCGCGACGAGCGCCTGAACCTGCCCGCCGTCGGCAGCATCTCGCTGACCCTCGACGGGCTGCGCGCGTCCGCAACCGTCGGGCCACGCCCGGACTCCGGCGCCTGCTTCCTCCAGGACGGGCGCCCCGTCGACGGCGTCGCGGGACGGCGCATGGCAGGATTTCTCGACCTGCTGGCAGGCGGCGATGGCCCCAAGCTCGCGACCTCGGTCGAGGCGAACTTCCCCGTCGGCGCCGGACTCGCCTCCTCGGCGGCGATCTTCTGCGCCGTCACGGCAGCAGCGCTCTCCCTGCTCGGCCGGCACGTGAGCCTCGCGCACCTCTCCGCTCTCGCGCGGCAAGGGTCGGGATCCGCATCGCGCTCGGTGTACGGCGGCCTCGTCGAGTGGCACCGTGGCGTCGCGGACGACGGCAGCGATTCGTACGCGACGCAGATCCTGCGGCACGACGAGTGGCCACTCGCCCTGCTCGTTGCGATCACCAGCGAGGACATGAAGAAGCACCCTTCGCGGGACGCCATGCGGCATGTCGCGGCCACCTCGCCACTCTACGCCGGATGGCTCGAAGCGCAGGACGACGACCTGCGAGCGATGCGCGCGGCCATCGCCGCGCGCGATCTGGCCGAGGTCGGACGCATCGCCGAGGAGAACTGCCTCCGCATGCACGCGACCGGCCTCGCCGCCCGCCCGCCGGTCCTCTTCTGGACGCCCGCAACCGTTGCCGCCATGGACGCCGTACGAGCGCTGCGCGACGACGGCGTCGGCGCATGGTTCACGATCGACGCCGGGCCGCAGGTCAAGGTGCTGTGTCACCCGGACGACGCCGAGGCCGTCGCGAGGTGTCTGCGCAGCGTTCCCGGAGTCCTGCGCGTGCTGCGCTCGGGATCCGGTCCGGGCATCGCGATGCAGCGGGGCAGCGTGCCGTGGACCTGATCGCGTCGGCACCGGGAAAGGTCTTCGTGATCGGCGAGTACGGCGTCGTCGACGGCGGGCCGGCGCTGGTCGCGACCGTCACCCGCCGGCTTTACGCACGGGTCCGAGCGCGGCGAGGCAGCGGCGAGCTCATCCTGCGGTGCGGCGACGCGACGGCCCGCCGCCCGCTCGCGGCCGAGCGCGTCGACGACGTGCCGCCAGGGCTACGGTTCGTCGCCGCCGCGGCGCTGGTCGGCGCCCGGGCGTTCGGTCTCGCGGATACCGACCTCGAGGTTTCGACCGAGAGCGAGCTCGACCCGGGCGCCACGAAGACCGGACTCGGTGGCAGCGCCGCCGTGACCGCCGCCACCGTCAGCGCCATCCAGCGCATCGCGCTGGGTGCGACACCCGATCCAGCCGACGAGCGCCGGCAGGTGGCCGCGGCGGTCTTCGCGCACCGTCTCGCTCAGGGCGGCGGCTCGGCCGCCGACGTCATCGCTTCGAGTGCCGGTGGTCTCGTCTGGCTCGACGGTCTCGACGGTAGCGACGTGCCGGAAAGCGTCTCGGCCGCGGTCGCGCGGACGCACGGCGCCGACCTGGCGTGGAGTCGCGTCGAGCTACCGCCCGGGCTCTCCCTGGAGGTCGTCGCCAGCGGACGGTCCTGTGCGACGGGACCGCGCATCGCGCGCTACCGCGCCGCCGCTTGCGGGCCGTCGGGTGCTGCGGTTCGCGCCTGGCGAGCCGGAATGCGCGCCGCGGCCGAGTGCTTCCGCGACGGTTGCCGTGCGGGCGATGGGACTCTGCTGCTGCTCGCCATGGGCACGGCCGCTCGCTTGCTGTCGCGGCTCGGCGCGATCACCTCGGTGCCGGTGTACACGCCGGAGCTGCGTCGCGCGTGCGCCGTGGCGGAGGACCTGCCCGCGACCGCCGCAAAGCCGTCGGGTGCGGGTGGCGGGGACTGCGCGGTCGCGCTGACCCGGCAGCAGCAGCGCGTCACTTTGCGCGAGCGGTGGCAGAGCGCCGGTCTCTACCCGCTGGCGCTGGAACTGGAGCCGCGCGGCGCGGCCTGCGAGGTGCTGGCGTGAAACGCAGGACGATGGGCTCGGCACAGCAGGGGACCGACGACCTCGCGGCGCGCAAGCAGTCGCACCTCGATCTCTGCATCCGCGAGGACGTCCAGGCCGCGCGAAAGAGCACGCTCTTCGAGGAGGTCGAGTTCGTCCACGACGCGTTGCCCGACCTGTGTCTCGAGGACATCGACTGCCGCGTGCGCTGGCTCGGCAAGGAGCTCGCCGCCCCGCTGGTCATCACCGGCATGACCGGCGGTACGGCGGATGCGTTCGCGGTGAACCGCGACCTCGCGACGGTTGCCGAGGCCGCCGGCATCGCCTTCGGCGTCGGCAGCCAGCGTGCGATGCAGAAGCGGCCCGACAGCGCGTGGACGTATCGCATCCGCGAGTTCGCTCCGACGACGGTCCTGCTCGCGAACATCGGGCTTGCCCAGGCCCGGACGATGTCGGCGGACGAGCTCCGACCGCTGATCGACGAGATCCGGGCCGACGCGCTCTGCCTGCACCTGAACGTCGCTCAGGAGTTGATCCAGCCCGAGGGCGATCGCGACTTTCGGCAGGGAACGCAAGCGTTCCGCCGTCTCTGCCGGGAGCTCCCTGTGCCGGTGATCGCCAAGGAGACCGGCTGCGGGCTGTCGCGTGCGGTGGCGCTCCGACTGCGGGCGGCCGGCGTCAAACACATCGACGTGTCCGGCGCGGGTGGCACGTCCTGGGTGCGCATCGAGGCACTCCGCGCACCCGGCGGATCCACGCTCGGCGATCTGTTCCGCGACTGGGGCATCCCCACCGCAGCGAGCCTGCTCCAGGTACGCGGGCTCGGCCTGCAGGCGATCGCGAGCGGCGGTGTGCGTGACGGTCTCGACGTCGCCAAGGCCGTGGCCCTCGGCGCGACGCTCGCTGGGGCTGCACTGCCCGTTTACCAGGCGTACCGCGAGGGCGGCACCGCGCGAGCACGCGCGTTCGTCGACGAGCTGATCGCCGGCCTACGCATGACCATGCTGCTGACCGGCGCCCGGACGATCGCCGAGCTGCGGCGGCGTCCCGTCGTGCTCGGCCCGACGCTCGGCACCTGGCAGCGCCTGGCGAGCGGGGCGCACGCTACGCCGGCGCGACGCAAGGCGTGAGGAAGGAACCATGAGCGGCCTCAGCCGATCGCGCATTCCCGGCTTCTATCAGCTCTCGGTGGCGGACCGCCAGCGGATGATCGCTGGCGTCGCGGAGCTCACCGACGACGAGCGGGCCCTGTTGCTTACCGAAGCACCGCTCTCGCTCGAGACCGCGGCGCGCCTCACCGAGAACACGATCGGCGTGTACGCCCTGCCTCTCGGCGTCGCACTCAACTTCGTCGTCAACGGGCGGGAGGTGCTGGTCCCGATGGTGACCGAGGAGCCGTCGGTGATCGCTGCCGCGAGCAACGCCGCGCGGCTGGCGCGTCCGTCGGGCGGCTTCCAGGCGGACGCCGACGCATCGGTGATGATCGCACAGGTGCAGCTCGTCGACGTGCCCGACCCCGACCAGGCGTGCGCGCGCCTCCGGGCGGAGCAGGAGCGGATCGTGGCGCGGATCGACGCGGTCGAGCCGGGAATGGCCCGCCGCGGAGGCGGTGGGCGCGGCGTCGAAGCGCGGGTCGTCCGGGCGCCGCTCGACCGGACCTTCGTCGTCGTGCACCTGCTGGTCGACGTGGGCGATGCCATGGGGGCCAACGCGATCAACACCATCGCCGAGAGGACTGCGCCGCTGCTGGCCGACATCGCCGGCGGCACCCCGCACCTGCGGATCCTCTCCAATCTCACCGACCGGCGCCTCGCCCGCGCGACCGTCGCCTATCGCACGAACGACCTCGCGATGCCGGGACGCGACGGAGCGAAGGTCGCGGCGGCCGTCGAGCTCGCGAGCCTCTTCGCCGAGGCCGATCCGTATCGCGCAGCGACCCACAACAAGGGCATCATGAACGGCATCGACGCCGTGGCGCTCGCCACCGGCAACGACTGGCGGGCGCTGGAGGCCGGAGCGCACGCATACGCCGCACGCGACGGCAGCTACGGCGCACTGGCCACCTGGCGGCTCGAGAGTGGCGTCCTGCGCGGGCGCATCGAGCTTCCCGTCGCCGTCGGCACGGTCGGCGCCACGGTCGACGGCAACCCGCGCGCCCGGCTGGCGCTGAAGCTGCTGGGCGTTTCCGGCGCACCCGAGCTCGCCGGCGTGCTGGCAGCGGTCGGCCTCGCGCAGAACTTCGCGGCGATACGCGCGCTGGCGACCGAGGGCATCCAGAAGGGACACATGTCGCGGCACGCGCGCGCCGTCGCGACGGCCGCGGGCGCCAGGCCCGACCAGGTCGAAACGCTTGCCGAGGCGCTGATTGCCTCGGGCGACGTCAAGGTCGAGCGCGCTCGCCAGCTGCTTGCCAGCGGTACGCTCGGCGGGCCGGCGTCCTGAGGCCGGGCCGGCGTGGCGACGCGCGTTCTACGAGCAGCGACGGCGCAGGCGTCGGGCAAGGTGATCCTGCTCGGCGAGCACGTCGTCGTGCACGGTCAGCCGGCGATCGTCGCCGGCCTCGGCCGGGGCGTGCGCGTCGAGATCGAGCCGGGATCCGCCGCGGCGCCGCACGACCCGCGTGTGGACGCGGCACTGCGGCTCGCGGCGAATCTCCTCGGGATCGCCGACGAGGGTTTCGCGCTGCGCATCCGAGGTGACCTGCCGATCGGCATGGGTCTCGGGGGCTCGGCGGCGCTCGCCGTCGCGATCCTGCGCGCGCTCGCCAAAGCGGCGGACCTCGCCGTGGACCCGACCGTGATCGCCGCGCATGCGCACGAGATCGAGCGCCTGTTCCACGGCACGCCGTCGGGCGTGGACAGCACGGCCGCAGCGTACGGCGGGCTGCTGTGGTTCGAGGCGGGCCCGCCACCGCGGCACGAGCGCCTGCGCCTGCCCCGGGACTTGCCGCTGGTGGTGGTGCTCTCCCGGACCGTCCACTCGACCGCCGTGACGGTCGGCAGCCTGCGCGCGCGCGCTGCCGCCGCTCCCGAGGTCTATCGGCCGGTTTTCGCCGCGGTCGGCGAGCTGGTACGCGCCGCACGGCACGCGATCGAAGCCGACGAGCGAAGCCGCCTCGGCGAGCTGATGACCATGAACCATGGCCTGCTGCGCGCATGCGGCGTCTCGACGCCGGAGCTCGACGACATCGTGGACGCAGCGCTCGCGGCCGGAGCGTCGGGGGCCAAGCTCACCGGGGCGGGTGGCGGCGGGGCGGTGATCGCGTTGCCGGTGGGAGATCCGCAGCCGCTGTCCGCGGCCCTGGCCGCCGCCGGGCACGACTGCTTCACCACGCACCTGAGCGCATCGCCCGGTTGACGCGCCCCGCGCTGCACGGACATCGACCGGCCGACACGTTCTGCGCTGCACGGACGTGGTGCGGTCTGCTAGGAGATCGGCGTGACGACCGAACCAGGAACGGCAGACCGCGCGGCAGGCCAGCAGCGCGTCCAGGCTGCGACGTGGGCCGCGATCGCGACCCTGGCGGGCACCGTGATCCTGCTCTACACCGGCGCCAGAACCGGAGAATGGCGCGGCGTGGCGGTGAGCGAGGTGCAAGTCCTCGTCGTCGGGCTCGTCACCTGGTACGTGCTGCGCGAGCGCTGACCCGCCTGCTCATCTGACGTCCGCACCGGCCTCGCCGACCACGCAGGATGGCACCGGCACGGCGTTTCCTCCGACGTCCGCACCGGCCTCGCCGACCACGCAGCGCTGAAGGCGCTCCGGGCGTGCTCATCGGACCGCGTGGCCGCGGGCGAGGTCGTCCATGCGCACCGCGAGCGTGAAGTCGAGCTCCGTCACGCCGCCGGCGTCGTGCGTGACCAGGTCGACGCGCACCGTTCCGTAGACGTTGAACCACTCGGGATGGTGGTTCATCGCCTCGGCCACCAGGGCGACGCTCGCCATGAAGCCGAACGCGGACACGAAGTCCGCGAAGCGATACTCGCGGTGCAACTTGCCCGCGGTGAGCGCCCAGCCGGGCAGGTCGTTCAGTCGCCGCTCGATCTCGGTGTGGTCGATCTTCCGGCTCGGCATGCTCACGCCTCCCATCGAAGAGTCCCTCGCACCCGCCGAGCCTCTAGTCGTTCCCTTGACGATTCTCCATCGCTGCGGATACGCCTCGACGGTGGTCCAGATCCTACCCTGTCGGATGGTCGGTCTCGTCGTCACACTGGCGCTGGCCGGTGCAGCCTGCTCGGATGCGCCGCAGGCCCCGGCGAGCAGGTTGCGGGTCGGCGTGGCGGCGGTGCCGATCACCCCATGCGGCGAGAACGCGGACTGGGACGGCCCGGTGACCGCGAGCGGCGTGTGGGGCGAGATCTACGACGACGCGAACGGCAACGGGCGCTACGACGCGGGCGAGCCGTTCACCGACGACCCGGCGAACGAGGTGCTCGATCCGCAGTCGAAGGGGAAGTACGACGGCATCTACATGGCCGGCTTCGGCGCCGACCGGATCGCGCTGGGATGTCACGACGACCTCTGGGCGCGCACCATCGTGATCGACGACGGGCGCACGACGTTCGCGCTTACCTCGGTCGATCTGGTCGGCACCCTGAAGTACGGCTCGTACTACGGATTCGTGCACGCCGAGGCGATGATCGACCCGGCGCTCGGGATCGACCACTTCTTCTACTCGAGTACGCACAATCACCAGGGACCCGACGCCCTCGGGCTGTGGGGCCCGGACACGGTGGTCGACGGCAAGTTCCCGAGATACTTGACGTTCGTCGACCGCCAGGTCGCCAAGGCGGTCGCCCTGGCCGCGGGCGCACTCGCGCCGGTCCGCCAGGTGCGCGCCTTCCGCACCGACGCGAACGCCCACCCCGAGCTGGTCGGCCTGCAGGTGCGCACCGGCTGCCGCCCACCATGGATCTTCGACTCGGAGCTGCGCGCGCTCGCGTTCGACGGCCAGGACGGCACGATCGCGACGCTGCTCAACTGGGGAACCCATCCGGAGTCGCTCGAGAGCGAGAACGAGCTCATCACGTCGGACTTTCCGCACTACATCCGCGACCAGGTGGAGCGCCGGATCGGCGGAACCGCGGTCTACGTATCCGCGGACCTCGGCGCAGCGGAGATCGTCGGCGACACCTGCGTCACCGGCGCGGACGCGCGCCATCCCGACGGCCGCAACGAGTTCGACTCGCGCGAGGACATCGGCTTCCCGCGGACCGAGTCCATCGGCCGCCTGGTCGGCGGCGTCGCGGCCGACGGCCTGCTCGCGGCAGCCGCGGTCGACGTGTCGGCGATCGACGTGCGCACGGCGAGCCGGCGCGCGAGCTCGTCGAACGCCACCTTCGAGCTGGGTCGCATGCTCGGACTGCTCGACGTCGACGCGGCGGTCTACGACCCGGCGCAGTGTCCGGGCGGCACGGGGCTGTGCGCGCTGCTCGAGCAGGCAGCGATCACCTTAGCGGACCGGACCGGGACGCCGCAGATCCAGATCGTGACCGTGCCGGGCGAGGTCTTCCCCGAGCTCTATCTCGGCGTCGCGACGCACCGTCGCACGGACTGTCCCGCCGCCGACACCAGGCGCCCGGCGGAGCCCTCGATCCGCGACGCGATGGACGCGCCGTTCAAGCTCGTGGTCGGCCTGTCCCCCGACGAGCTCGGCTACGTCGTGCCGGGCTACGACTACTATCCCGCGAACGTCTTCGACGAGCAGCGCGATCCGTGCGACGGCCGGAACTACGATCCCGACTACCCGCGCCGCACCGTGCCGACGCACTACCACGAGGTGCTCTCGCTGGGCGCCGAGACCGCGAGCTACGTGACCTGTACCGCAGTCGAGCTGCTGCGCGGGCCGGGAGCGGTCGCGGACGAGCCCGCGTGTCGCGCTCTGCCCTGATCCTCGCGGTCGCGCTGGCTCTGCCGCTCACGACCGCCGGCCGTGCCGGGGCGCACCTGGTCGCGGGTGGCGCGGAGACGCTCCTCGGCATGATGGCGTCGGCCGACGGCATGGTCGTCGCGCGCGCGGCAGCGGCGACGCACGCTCGCGGCGACAAGGCGGCGGCGACACCGTTTCTCGCCCGCCAGACGGTCGCCGGCATCGCCCCGGAGAACGAATTCGTGCTCGACGCGGAGCCGCCGATCCTGCGCTATGCGGAGCTGCAGGACGTGCTGGTCCTGCTCGCGCGTCGGTCGCACGGGAGCGACGGCGTGCGCTGGGTGTCGGCACAGCCCGCCGGTGCGGCGATCGTGCTGGCGAGTCCGGTACTGCCCGAGCGCTCGCGCTCGGTGCTGCAGGCGCTCTGGTCCGTCGCACACCCGGCATCGGGCACCAGCGGCGATCCGTCGCTCGCGGTGAAGGCGCTGATCGACGCGCTCTCCCTCCCCGAGCAGAAGCTGCGCGCGCTCGCCTACCTCGACCTGGCGGCGCTCGCCTCCGACCCAGAGCACTTCACCCCCGTCGCCACCACGCGGCTCGCCAGCTACGGCGATCAGCCGGGCGACGACGCGCAGCTCGCACCTGCGGTACGCGACGTGGGTCGCCGCCTGCAGCAGAGCGGCCCGGCGGCGGCAAAGGCGACGGGCGAAGGCGTCGCGCGATGAGCGGCTCGACGAGACCGGCAGGTGGAACCACGACCGTGCCGCGTCCGCACGGGGACGCGCTGCTCCGCTGGTGGGATCCCGTCAGCGACGCTCGGGCGAGCCTGGTGCTCTGTCACGGCTACGCCGAGCACGGCGGAAGGTACGACGCCGTCGCGTCGCGCCTGGCGGGGCAGGGGCTCGCCGTGTGGGCGATCGACCTGCACGGTCACGGCGCGTCGGGGGGCGAGCGTGCCAGCGTGCGCGACGTCGCCCACCTGGTCGAGGACGTGCTCGTCGCGCTCGACCGTGCGCACGCGGCACGGCCGCAGCTGCCGGCCTTTCTGCTCGGGCACAGCATGGGCGGACTGGTGTCGACGGCCCTCGCGCTGGACCACCAGGACCGGCTCGGCGGCCTCGTCCTGTCCGGTGCCGCGATCGCGGACCCGGCCGGAATCGAGCCGCTCCTCGAGCTCGACCCGCTCCCCGAGGTCGTGCTGTCTTCGGACATGCTGTCGCGCGACCCGCAGGTCGCGGCGGACTACGACGCCGACCCGCTGAACTACCGCGGCCCGTTCCGGCGCGAGACGCTGCGCGCCCTGACCAGCGGCGCCCGCCATGTCCGCGTGCGCTTCGCGTCGCTGCGCCTGCCGCTGCTCGTCCTGCACGGCGGCGACGACCAGATCGTGCCCGCGGCGGCGAGCCAGGACCTCTTCGACGGCGCCGCGTCGTCCGACAAGGAGCTCGGGATCTACCCGGGCCTGCGGCACGAGATCCTGAACGAGCCCGAGGGGTCCGAGATCACCGACCGGATCGCGGCCTGGATCCTCCAGCGCTGCTGACGGACCTCGAGAAGCCGCCTTGGCCCGCTGTCCGGGCGTCTGCTACGGCTTCCCGTGTCGCCGGCCAGGGCCGGCACCCCAACGAATGGCCGAAGCAGTAGAATCGTCCCTGAGCCCCGCCGCCGAGACCGAGCCGAAGGAAGCGATCGCATTCGATTCCCTGCCGCTCCCCGAGGTCGTCCGCGACGGCATCCGCAACGCAGGCTTCACGCACTGCACTCCCATCCAGGCGAAGATCCTGCCGCTCTCGCTGGCCGGTCGCGACGTCGCCGGACAGGCCCAGACCGGTACCGGGAAGACCGCCGCGTTTCTGATCACCGTGTTCACGCGGCTGATCGAGCACGGCCAGAAGGTCACCGCCGCCGCGCCGCGTGCGCTGGTCATCGCCCCGACGCGCGAGCTCGCGGTGCAGATCGCGAAGGACGCCGAGATGCTCGGCGCCGGCAACGGCCTCACGATCCAGGCGGTGTACGGCGGCGTCGACTACAAGAAGCAGCGCGAGAGCCTGCGACAGGACGTCGATATCCTGGTGGGAACGCCGGGACGCCTGATCGACTACCTGAAGCAGGGCGTCTACCGGCTGAACGCGATCGAGATCCTCGTCATCGACGAGGCCGACCGCATGTTCGACATGGGCTTCATCAAGGACCTGCGCTTCCTGCTGCGGCGTTGCACGCCGACCGACCAGCGCCAGTCGATGCTGTTCTCCGCGACGCTCTCGCACGACGTGCTCGAGCTCGCCTACATGTTCATGAACGACGCCGTGAAGGTCGAGGTGAACCCCGAGCAGGTCACCGCGGTCGGCGTCGAGCACTCGCTCTACCACGTCGGCAAGCACGAGAAGATCCCGGCGCTGATGGGCATCATCAAGCGCGAGGGCGCCGAGCGCACGATGGTGTTCGTGAACATGCGGCGCACCGCGGACTACATCTGCCGCACGCTCGCCGTGAACGGCTACAACGCGGAGCAGATCACCGGCGACATCGAGCAGCGCAAGCGCATGAAGATCCTCGAGGAGTTCCGCGAGGGCACGCTGCCGATCCTCGTCGCCACCGACGTCGCGTCGCGCGGGCTGCACATCGACGACGTCACGCACGTCATCAACTACGACCTGCCGCTCGACCCCGAGGACTACGTCCACCGCGTCGGCCGAACCGCTCGCGCAGGCGCGTCGGGCACCGCGATCTCGCTGGCGTGCGAGGAGTACGTCGAAGGGCTCGAGGCGATCGAGAAGCTCATCGGCTTCAAGCTGCCGCACGACTTCCCCGACGACGACATGCTGCTGCCGTTCAAGCACGCACCGCGTCCGCCACGCCGGCCGCGCGACGAGGGGCCGCGCCGTGGCGGCGAGCGACGGAGCGACGGGCCGGGGCGCGAGCGGGACCGC
>VGTK01000038.1 GCA_016874715.1 Deltaproteobacteria bacterium
GATGCCCTGGCCGCGCGCATCGCCGCCGGCGAGACGGCGATCGCGGCGGCCAGCACGCGGATCGCCTCGCTCGAGGACGACGTGGCCGTGCTCCGCCGCGAGACCGAGGCGCTGCGCGAGAGCCGCGACGCGGCGCTCGCGGTGATCGCCGACGTCGAGCGCTCGCTCTCCTGGCGCATCACGTCGCCGCTGCGCGCGCTCACGGCGGCCGCACGCCGCCGCCACGCATCCTGAGCTGCGCTGCCGTCAGCGCAGCTCGCGCCGATAGCAGACGTAGCTCGCGCACACGGTCGCGCCGAGCTTCTCGGCGGTGCGCCGCGACGGTCCGTTGTCGTCGAGCACCAGCGTGTAGCTGAGGAAGCGTGCGCCGCGGCGAACGAGCTCGAGGTAGCCGCGCGCTGCCATCGCGAGGTTCAGTCCCTGCCGTCGGGCCGGCTCGCGGACCGCGATGGCGAGCGTGTTGAGGCGCTCGTCGGCGGCGAGGCGGTGGCCGGGTGCCAGCACCGCGTGCGCCGACGTCTCGGGCACGAGCCACAGCGCGCCGAGCGGCTCGCCGTCCCGGTAGGCGAGCACCGAGCAGTCGAGCATGCCGGCGGGCGCGAGGCTCGCGACGACCAGCGCCAGCTCGTCCTCCGAGAACGGCGTGTAGCCCCAGTGTGCGCGGAAGGCGTCGTCCCAGACGAGGTGCAGGTCGGCGGTGCGGCGCTCGAACGGCACCTCGCGCAGCCACGGCAGCTCGAAGCCGGCGCGGCGTCCGGCCTCGACCATCGCCTCCCAGCGCGCGACCAGCGCCGGCGTGACGGCGAGCTTGTAGTCGACGAAGCCGCGCTCGGGGGCGAAGCCCGCTTCGCGGAGGAGGGCGTGGTAGCCGGGCGGGTTGTGGCGCAGCACGCTCGGCGGCAGCGGGTCGTAGGCGTCGGTGACGAACGGGAAGTCGAAGACGCCGAAGCCGGCGCGCGCGGCGGTGACGCCCTCGCGCGCGAGCCAGGCGCAGGACGCGTCGAGCAGCGCGTGCGTGGCGTCGTGTGCGTCCGGGAAGGCCTCGAAGAGCACGACGTGGCCGATGCGCTCGTGCCAGTGACGATGGTAGCGCTCGTCGACCACCGCGACCGCGCGTGCCACGAGACGTCCGTCCGCACGCGCGACGAAGGGCCGGATCCGTCGGTCGGCGGCGAACGGGCTCTCGCCCGTGAGCAGCGGCAGCTCCGTGCTCTGCTCCGGTCCCCAGCGCGCCCGGCGGGTGGCGTGGACCGCGTCGTGGAGGCGGATCAGCGCGACGAGGTCGGCGCGGCGCTCCGGAACCTCGACGACGACGGCCACGCGGTCCTCAGGCCTGGTCGGGGTGCGCGAGCGCCTCGGACGCCGCCCAGCGGTAGTCGGCCTTGCCGCTCGGGCTGCGCACGATGTGATCGAGGAAGATCACCGCCTTCGGCAGCTTGTACCGCGCCACGTGGCGCGCGCACTCCTCGAGCAGCGACGCGCGGCTCACCTCGCTGTCCGGTCGCAGCTGCACCAGCGCCACGACCTCCTGCCCCCAGCGCTCGCTCGGACGCCCGACGACGACCGTGTCGTACACGGCCGCGTGGCACTTGAGCGCGTGCTCGACCTCCTCGGCGAAGATCTTCTCGCCGCCCGAGTTGATGCACACGGAGTCGCGGCCGAGCAGCTCGATCGCGCCGTCGGCGGCGACGCGCGCCCGGTCGCCGGGCAGCGAGTAGCGCAGCCCGTCGATCTCCGGGAACGTGCGCTGCGTCTTGGCGGCGTCGCCGAGGTATCCCAGCGGGACGCGGCCGGCCTTGGCGAGCCAGCCGACGTCCGCGTCGCCGGCCTGCAGGATCCTGCCGCGGTCGTCGCTCAGCACGCAGTTGTCGGCCACCGGCTTGAAGGTCCCGGTCGCGACCTCGCTGGCATTGGCGCTGAAGCTCTGGCCCTGGCGGCCGGTCTCCGACGAGCCGACCGCGTCGAGCAGCGTCACCTTCGGCAGCAGCTCGTGCAGCGCGCGCTTGAGCGTCGTGTTCAGCGGGGCGCCGCCCGAGATGACCAGGCGCAGGGATTGCGTATCGTAGCCGCCGCGGCGGAGCTGGTCGACGAGCGGGCGGGCGAACGCGTCCCCGACGATGAGCATCGAGGTCACGCGCTCGCGCTCGATGGTCCGCCAGACGTCGTCGGCGTCGAGGTGCTCGACGTGCCGCTGGATGACGACGGTGCCGCCGGCGTGGAACGTCGTGAACGCGTTCCAGCTGGCCGCGCCGTGCATGAACGGCGGCGCCGGCAGCGTACGCACCTTGCCGCGCTTCGCATGCGCGACGATCTCGTCGAGCGAGGAGAACTCCGGTCCTTCGCCGCGGCGCCCGCCGAGCGCCGTCACGAAGATGTCGGCCTGGCGCCAGAGCACGCCCTTGGGCATGCCGGTCGTGCCGCCGGTGTAGATCACGTAGAGGTCGTCGGGTGAGCGGGGTCCGGGTGGACGCTCGTCCGACGAAGACGCCAGCGCCTGCTCGTAGTCGAGCGCGCCCGGCAGGAGCGCGTTGCCCGAGCCGTCGGCAACCTGCAGCAGGACGTCGATGCCCTCGAGCTGCGGCAGGACCTTGGCGAGCAGCGGCGCGAACGCGGCGTGGTACAGGATGCCGCGCGGGCGCGCGTCGCGCATCAGGTAGAGGAGCTCCTCCTCGACGTAGCGATAGTTGACGTTGAACGGCGCGACGCGGGCCTTGAACGCGCCCAGCATGCCCTCGAGGTACTCCGGGCCGTTGTAGAGGTAGAGTGCCAGGTGGTCCTGACCGGACTCCCATCCCGACAGCCCGGCGCGCTCGCGGACGTTTCCGAGGCCCCTCGAGCGCAGCAGGTTGGCGAGCCTGCGGCTGCGGTCGTCGACCTGCGCCCAGGTGAGACGGCGCGTGTCGTGGACGATGCACTCGCGGTCGGGCACCGCGCCGGCGATCGCCTCGTGGATGTCGGCGAGATTGAAATCCATCGGGTTGTCCTCGTCGCGTGGCTTTAGCTAGAAGTCCGCGGTCCCGCATTCCAGCCGTGGGACCGGGAGAGGGTGCACGATGCGGAGCAGGAGTCGGATTGCAGCCTGGATCGTGGGCCTCACGGTCACGACGGTCGTGGCCACCCTCGGCTGCGGTGGCGGCGGCGGCGAGGACAGCGGGATCCAGCTCAACGCCGTCGCATTCGGCGACGGCGTGTTCGTCGCGGTCGGCGACTCGGACCGGGCGTTCGCCAATCCGGGGACCGGCTGGACGCCGTTCGTGACCGGGGTGTCGGGGCTCGACGGCGTCGCGTGGTCGCGTCGGCTCGGCACGTTCGTCGCCGTGGGCGACGGCGGCGCGATCCTCACGACCGTCGACGGCGTGAGCTGGACGCAGCAGGGCTCGCCGACGACGGTCAACCTGTTCGGCGTCGCCGCGGGCGATGCGGCGGTGATCGCCGTGGGCGACGGCGGGACGATCCTGTCCTCGCTCGACGGCGAGACCTGGGTGCCGCGGAGCAGCGGCACCGACGCGTCGCTCTACGCGGTCGCCTTCGGCGGCGTCGGCGAGGTCGTCGCGGCCGGCGCGGGCGGGACGGTCGTGGTCTCGCGCGACGGCGGGCTCACCTGGGCGGCGACGTTCTCCGGCCTCACCAACGACCTGCGGGGTGTCGCCTACGGATCCAACGGCTGGGTCGCGGTCGGCCAGAACGGCATCATCCTGCAGGGCCCGGAGCCGACCGACTGGCAGCTCGTCGGCGACGGCATCCTGCCGAACCTCAACGGCGTCGCGTTCCTGCAGGGGCTGTACACCGTGGTCGGCGACGACGGGAGAATCCTGACGTCGGGCGACGGCATCGTCTACGGCGAGAGCGTGTCGAACACCGGCCAGTTCCTCTTCGGTGCCGCGTTCGGCAACGGCACGTTCTTCGTCGTGGGGTCGGGAGGTCGCGCGCTGAACTCGGTCGACGGGGTGATCTACCGGGACAGCAAGGTGTAGCGAGCCGGTCTCGGGGTGCCGCAACCCACGCCGCGGTGAGCCAGCGGTCGATGCCGCGCGGCGCACGGCGGTGTCGTCGCCGGGATGCCTGGCGCGCGGCGTTCGCGGTGGACGAGGCTCTAGAGCGAGCCCAGGAACGCGAGCAGCGCCTCGCGCTCGAGGGCGCTCAGCGCGAGGTAGCGGTCGCGCGATCCCGTTGCCTCGCCCCCGTGCGCCACGATCGCGGCATCGAGCGTCGGCGCGCGGCCGTCGTGCAGGTACGGCGCGCTGCGCCCCACGCCCCACAGCGGTGCGGTGCGAAACTCGCTTTCGCTCGCGTCGCCCTGCACGATGCCGTCGGCCAGCGCGGGCCCCATGTCGTGCAGGAGAAGATCCGAGTACAGCGAGGCCGGCTGCGCGTGCAGCGCCCGGATCACGCTCGGTCCGCTGCGCAGCTTCTCGACGTGGCAATGCTGGCAGCGCGCCTTGCGGAACGCCGTCTTGCCCTTGCGCTCCGTCTGGGTCGGCCTGTCGACGCCGAGCGGCGCGAGCAGGCGCAGGAAGTCCGCCCGCGCCGCGAGCGCGCTGCCGTCGTCCTCGGGGTCGGGCGCCGGGTCGCACGGCGCGGGCACTCCCTGCGGCGCCGGATCGATCGGGTAGGCAGCCGACGTGATGCCGATCTGCGCGTGACCGTGTGCCGCGATGAGCTCTTCGAGCGACGCCCACTGCGCCTTCCAGCCGAACCGGCCGATGCGCCCGCCGACCATGTGGGCGCGGCCCGAGATGCCATCGCGGTTCTTGTCGGTCGGATCGGCCTTGCGCAGGATCACGTCCTCGCGCGCGAGCTCGATCAAGCCCGCACCGAACGCTGCGGGCGTCTCGTGCCACGCGCTCACGTCGGCCGTCGCGGGCAGCGTCTCGCCGTCGACGGAGCAGCTCGCGCTTGCCACGCCGCGCTCCTGCAGCTCCGGCCCGCCCAGCAGCGTGAGCGGGTCGAACGCCGCACCGGCGCCGCGACCGAACAGCCGCACGCGCCGCGCGCTCGAGCCGCCGATCGCGGGCCAGCTGTGGCACTCGGCGCAGCTGTCGCCGTTGAACACCGGTCCGAGGCCGGTCTCGGGCGTGTGGATCGCGGCGAAGCGGTCGAGGCCCGCGTCGAAGCGCGCGCCTTCCTCGATCGTGACGCGGGCGTGCGGCAGCGGCGCGCAGGCGTCGGTCGGAAGCTGCTCGGGATTGGGCAGGATCGGGCAGTTGTCGCAGCGATCGCCGATCGCGTCGCCGTCACCGTCGGCCTGATCGGGATTGAAACGAGTCGCGCAGTTGTCGGCGCCGCACGCGTCGCCCGGCAGACCGAATCCGTCGCCGTCGACGTCGTTGCAGGGGTCGCACGCGTCACCGATGCCGTCGCCGTCGAGGTCGAGCTGGTCGGGGTTCGCCACCGTCGGGCAGCTGTCGCACGCGTTGCCCGGCCCGTCTCCGTCCGGATCACCCTGCTCGGGATTGACGATCGTCGGGCAGTTGTCGGGCGGGCAGACGTTCGAGGGGAACTCGGCGTTGCCGAAGCCGTCGCCGTCGAGGTCCGTGCAGGCGTCCCAGGGGTTGTCGATCCCGTCGCCGTCGGCATCGGCGACCGCGGTCACGACCTCGACCACGTTGCCCGTCGGGTCCTGGCCGCCGAGCGGGGCGCGGAGCACGATCGGCGAGCATCCGGTGACGACGGTCTGCTGCACGAGGTTGTCGTGCGCGCCGACGAAGCGGAAGCACTCGTCGTCGGCGACGATCACGTAGCCGCTCTGGACGGCGTTGCCGTTCGGATGCGTCCACAGGCCGGACACGTCGTCGAGGTACGCCTGGAAGGAGAAGCCGACCCCGTCGAGCACGTTCCCCTGGAACAGGTTGCCGCTCGACGCGCCGCGCACCTGGATGGGCTTGTCGCGCACGACGTTGCCCGTGAAGACGTTGCCGGTCGCGTGCTTGACGTAGACCGCGGTCGCGCCGGACTCCTCGATCGCGTTGTTGGTGATCGAGCTGTCGCTCGCCTCGAGCAGGTACACGTTCTCGTAGGCGGCGCGGAGGAAGACGTTCCCGTCGACCAGCGCCCGGAGCGTTCCCGTTCCGAGGTGGATCCCCTCGTCGAAGCTGTCGCGCACCAGGTTGCGCTCGACGCGGTTGTCCTGTGTCGGCCCGGCCGCGGTCGCCCCCGCGAGGTCGATGCCGTAGTTGTTGTCCGCGGTCTCGTTGTCGGCGACGACGTTCGATGCTCCGCCGCGGATGCGGATGCCGCGCACGAAGCCGCTCACGAAGCAGTTGCGTACCGTGGCACCCGTCCTGTCGTTGAGGTTCACACCGTACGATGCGCCGCTGCCGCCGTCTCCGGTGATCGCGTGGCGCGCGCAGTCGAGCGTCACGCCGGACGCGACGTGCAGACCGACGTGCGAGCAGGGCCCGAGATCGGCAGCGAGTGTCGTGCTGGTCTGCACGGTGTCGCCGCACTGGCAAGCGACGGCACCACCGCAGTTCGCAGCCTCCACCGGCGGGACGAGCGCCAGCCGGAGCGCGGCTCCCGCCAGAAGGAGCACGAGGAGCGACGCGCGGCAGGATCGTCGGGGCACGGGCGGCGAGGGTAGTGCCGCGGAGCGTTCTGGGCAAGGCGAAATCCCTCGCCCGGCGGGCCTCGCAAGGGGGCGGGACGCGCAGGCTCTGCGCGGTGCGCTGGCGGCCCGGCTGGTGATCGCCGGGGGCCAGTCGCCGGGTCACCCCGCCTTGCCCCAGAGCTGCTCGAGACGCTGGTCGCGGCCGCAGCCGTAGCGGTAGTAGCGGTACCGCACCGGGTTCTTCTCGTAGTAGTCCTGGTGGTACTCCTCGGCGGGCCAGAACTCGGCCGCGGCGACGACCTGCGTGACGATCGGCTGCGCGAAGCGTCCCGACTCCTCGAGGTCCTTCTTCGACTTCTCGGCGAGCCGCTGCTGCTCCTCGTCGTGGAAGAAGATGGCGCTCCGGTACTGGCTGCCGCGGTCACAGAACTGCGCGTTCGGGGTGAGCGGGTCGATGTTGCGCCAGAACACGTCGAGCAGCTTCTCGTACGACACGCGGCTCGGGTCGTAGACCACCTCGACCGCCTCGGTGTGGCCCGTACCGCCCGCCGAGACCTCCTCGTAGGTCGGGTTCTTCTTCGTGCCGCCGGTGTATCCCGACGTCGTCGAGAGGACGCCGTCGAGCTTGTCGAACGGCGGCTCGACGCACCAGAAGCAGCCACCGGCGAAGGTTGCCTTGCCGGTCTTCGCGGCAGCCGGCGACGGTGCGGGGCTCTGCGCCGCCGCGCGCGTGGCGGCCCACGCCGTGCTCGCGATCGCAATCGCAATCGCAATCGCGAGCACGAACGTCCCGGTTCGGTGTCGAGGGGTCGGCATGAGTCCTCCGTGCGCCCGCCCGGTCGGCGGCCTTGTCCCCTTAGACTACCACGCGGCGGATTTCGTTTCGGAACCCGGTGCCGCGGTTGCCCGCGACGCCGTCGCCGCGTTCCGCAGGCGGCAGGTCCGACGATCCGCGCGCGCAGCGCGCGGCCGTCCGACGGGGGCGCGCGAGCGGGCACGCGACCGACTGCTCGCGTGCCCGCTCGTCAGGACAGCGCCTTCACCGCGGTCTCCTTCGCCCAGCGGTAGTCGGGCTTCCCGCTCGGAGCGCGCACCAGCTCGTCCACGAACACGAACGCCTTCGGCAGCTTGTAGCGCGCGATCTGCGTCGCCGCGGCCTCGCGCAGCTCGTCGTCGGTCGCGATGGCGTCGGGACGCAGCTTGACGAGCGCGGTCACCTGCTCGCCCCAGCGCGCGTTCGGTGTGCCGGTGACGATCACGTCGTAGACCGCGGGGTGGTGCTTGAGCGCCTGCTCGACCTCCTCGGCGAAGATCTTCTCGCCGCCCGAGTTGATGCACACGGAGTCGCGGCCGAAGACGCGGATCTGGCCGTCCGCGGAGAGCTGTGCGCGATCGCCGGGCACGGCGTAGCGCGTGCCCCCGACGGTCGGGTAGGTCTTTCTCGTCTTGGCCTCGTCACCGAGGTAGCCGAGCGGCACGCGGCCGGCGCGTGCGAGCCAGCCCATCGACTCGTCGCCCGGCTCGAGGCGCCGTGTGAGCTCCGCGTCGAGGACGCAGGTGTGATCGTCCATCTTGAACGATCCCTGCTCGCCCTCCATGCCCTTCATCGACACGGTCGAGCCCTGCGCTCCGGTCTCCGACGAGCCGAAGCCGTCGAAGATGATCAGGCCGGGGATCGCCTCGAGGAAGGCCTGCTTGAGGGGCGCCGACAGGATCGCCCCGCCGGAGCCGAGCACCTTGAAGGTCGAGACGTCGTACGTGCCCTTGGCGAGCTGATCGAGCAGCGGACGCGCGAACGCGTCGCCGACGATCGACATCTGCATGATGCGCTCGCGCTCGACCGTGCGCCACACGTCGTGCGGGTCGAGCGTGCGCGTGTTCTCTTGCAGGCAGATTGTCCCGCCCGAGTGCCACATGATGAACCCGGCCCAGTGCGCGGCGCCGTGCATGAACGGCGGTGCCGGCAGCGAGCGCAGCTCGCCGGCGGAACGGCAGCGCTCCACCAGCTCGTCGATGCTCCCGACTTCGGGGCCGCCCAGCATCCTGCCGCCGAGCGCGGCGAAGAAGATGTCCTCCTGCCGCCACAGCACGCCCTTGGGCATGCCGGTCGTGCCACCGGTGTAGAGGATGTAGAGGTCGTCGCCGGTCGGCGTGACGTCGGGCGTGGCGTCGCTCGCGGCGCCGATCGCCTGCTCGTAGTCCTGCGCGCCCGGCAGCAGCGGCTCGCCGCTGCCGTCGTCGACCTGCAGCAGGAGCTTCATCGTCGGCAGCTTCGGCAGCACCTCGCGCAGCAGCGGCGCGAAGCTCGCGTGGAACACGAGCGCCCTGGTGCTCGCGTCGCGGAGCACGTAGAGCAGCTCCTCGGCAACGTAGCGGTAGTTGACGTTGAACGGCGCGACGCGCGCCTTGTACGCGCCGAGCATGCCCTCCATGTACTCGTGCCCGTTGTAGAGGTAGAGCGCGAGGTGGTCCTGCCCGGACTCCCAGGGCTGCAGGTCGGCGCGCTCGCGGTGGCAGCCGAGGCCGGCCGCACGCAGCAGGTTGGCGAGCTTGCGGCTGCGCCGTGCGACGTCGCTCCACGTGAACCGGCGCCGCGACGTCACCATGGCCTCGCGGTCGGGGATGGCGGCGGCGATGGCCTCGTTGATCAGGCCGAGATTGAACGACATCGGGAAGGCTCCTCGTGACGGTGCTGGCTCGATGGACGGCGGGCCGTGCGTCCGGGAGGGGATGCGCCCGGCGCTTCGGCCATGGCGCTCTCTACGTCGGGCCAGCGGCGGCTGTCCAGCCGCACCCGTCACGGCCGTCGTGCCGAGCGCACCGTCCGCGCAGTTGCGCGGCGGGGTGCCCGGGGGTCCGGGAGGCCGATCGTTCGCGAGTTCTTCCTCGCGCTGAAACCTCGCTGCCACATCCGGGGAGTAGAAAGAGCAGCGAAAACCAGAGGACCAGAAGAGAACCCGGCGAGGACGTGTGGGGCGTGGAGTGGCCGGGAGAAGGAGACGGCTGATGAGAAGCTACGAGGTGAGACCGCTCTGCCGCGACGACTTCGCGGCGCTGATGGAGCTCGAGGACGAGATCTTCGGACGTGACGGCGAGCGCGTGCTCGGACCCTACTACGTGCGGCTCTGCTGCGAGTTCTACGCCGACACCTGCTTCGTCGTGCTCGATGGCGGCAGGCCCGTCGGCTACGTGCTGAGCTTCGTGCGCGACCGCGAGGCGTACTGCACGACGCTCGCGGTGCTGCCGCGCTACCAGCGCTCACGGGTGCTGCTCCTGCTGCTCGGCGCGCTGGCGCGGGCGCTGGCGCCGCGGGTGGACGCCTGCTGGTTCACCGTCAAGCCCGACAACCACGTCGCGCGCGCCCTGCACGCGGGGCTGGGCGCGACCGAGCTGGGCGAGCGGCACGACTTCTACGGCCCCGGCGATAGGCGCATCGTGTCGCGCATCGAGCGCGCCGCACTGCTGCGCATGCGCCGGCGCTACGCCCGCTTCGGCGTGCCCGAGACGCCGCAGACCGTGCTCGGGAGCGCCGCTTGATGCTCGCCGGGAACACGGGAACCGCAGTCGGCGCTCCGCGCGGGCTCGCGTGGCCGCAGCTCCCCGCAAGGGCCGGCGGCGCGTGGCGCGCGTGGACGCGGCTCGTGGCGCTGCGACGCAGCGTGAGCGACGCGTGCCGCGCGCTCGGACGGAACGGCACGGCGCTCGACGAAGCCGCCTGGCTGCGCTCGCGCGCCTTCGCGCTGTCGCGCCTGTCGGGTGCGATCTGCGCGGCCAACGGGCTGCGCGTCGCGATCAGCGGGCCGATCCCGGCCGGGCCGGTGGTGCTGGTCGCCAACCACGTCGGCTATCTGGACCCGCTCGTGCTCGCGAGCATCGTGCCGTGCGTCCCGGTGGCGAAGCGCGAGCTCGCGACCTGGCCGCTGATCGGACGGGCCGCGCGCCAGCACGGCGTCCTGTTCGTCGACCGCGGCACGGTCGCGAGCGGAGCGGCGGCGCTGCGCGGCGCACGGCGAGCGCTGCGCGCATCCCTCTCGGTGCTGAACTTCCCGGAAGGGACGACGACGCGCGGCGATCGGGTGCTGCCGTTCCGACGCGGCATCTTCGGCCTCGCGCGGCTCGCGGACGTCCCGGTCGTTCCCGCGGCGCTGGTGCTCGAGGACGAGGCGCTGAGCTGGGTCGGCGACGATCTGCTGCTGCCCCACCTGGCGCGCACGCTGGCGCGGCCCGAGCACGCGGTCCGGGTCCGCTTCGGCCGCGCGCTGATCCCGCGCCGCTACGGATCGGCCGACGATCTCGCGCGCGAGGCGCACGACGTGGTCGAGCACCTGCTCGGGGAAGCGTGAGCCCATGAGCGACAACACATCCGTCGCCCTTCGCCTGCCGGCGCCTCGTCCCGCGCAGCAGTCGGCCGCTGCGTACCTGCGTCACGGCCAGACGCCGTTCTTCCGCCTGCCGATGGCCGACTTCGATCGCCCCGGTGCGGCACCGTACGCCGGTGCCGACGCGGTGCTGCTCGGCGTTCCCTACGACGGCGGCGTGACGTACCAGCCCGGCGCGCGGCTGGCGCCGTATCACGTGCGGCGCACCAGCGCGTTCGTGCAGCCGTTCCACACCTTCCACGAGATCGACGTGTTCGGCGCGCTGGCCGCGATCGACGGCGGCAACGTCGCGATCCCGCCCTTCGAACCCGAGATCGTGCGCCACCTCGTGCAGACGGAGGTGTCGCGGGTGCTCGCCGCGGGCGCGACGCCGTTCCTGGTCGGTGGCGACCACTCGATCCTGCTGCCCGCACTTCGGGCGATCGCGGCGCGCCACGGGCCGGTTGCCGTGGTGCACGTCGACGCGCACCTCGACACCAGCGACGGCGAGGTCTGGGGGAACGACTTCCACCACGGGACGCCGCTGCGGCACGCGCTCGAGGAGGGGCTCGTCGAGCACGGGCAGCTGCACCAGATCGCGATCCGCGCGAGCGTGGGCTCGCCCGATGATGCGTCGTTCGGCCGGCGTTTCGGCGCCCGCGTCCACCCGCTCGACGAGGTCGCGGCGCTCGGTGTCGACGCGATTGCGGCCGAGGTGCGGCGCGCGGTCGGGCTGCGCAACGTCTACGTGACGTTCGACGTCGACGCGATCGACCCGGCGTTCGCTCCGGGGACGGGCACGCCGGTTCCGGGCGGCCTCACGTCCCGCGAGGCGATCGCGCTCCTGCGCGGGCTCGCCGGGATCAACCTCGTCGGCATGGACCTGGTCGAGGTGGCACCGTCGCTCGATCACGCGGACGTGACCTGCCACCTCGCGGCGCACCTGCTCTACGAGGGCCTCGCGCTCGCGGCGCTGCGCATGGCCTGAGCCCGGAGATCACAGCGCGGAGCACGGCCCGCCGCCCCATGCGGCGGGCCGTGGGCTTCCGGAGGCCGATTCCGGGCGGCGCGACGGCCGGTGCCCGACCGCTCGCAGCTACGGGAACCGCGCCGTGTCCGTGCAGGAGGCTGCGGTCCGTTCACCCGCGCGCGCAGGACGCTGCGGCTCGTCACCCGCGCGCGTGGTCGGAACGGGCTTGCGGTTCGCGTCGCCGCGATGGATGAAATCCGTCGCCGTCGCGGTTCGAGTCGGCCGCGGCACGGAGGTCCGGATGAAGGCGCTGCAGTTCCACATGAACGTTCCCAGGATCGTCCTGACGCGGACGCTCGGCATGTTCTCCAAGCAGGCGTACACGGCGAGCTTCGCGCCGGTCGCGCTCGAGGAGATCCCCGACGCGCGCGTGCGCGGCGACAGGTGGGTGGTCTTCGCGCCGACGCTCACCGGGATCTGCGGCAGCGACCAGAAGCAGGTTCTGCTGAAGGGTCACTTCGACAACCCGATCTCGGGCATCATCTCGTTTCCGCACGTCCTCGGCCACGAGACCGTCGGAACCATCGCCGAGGTCGGCGGCAGCGTGACGCGCGTGAAGCCCGGCGACCGGGTGGTCGTGAACCCCTGGCTGTCGTGCGAGCCGCGCGGCATCTCACCGGTGTGCCCGTCGTGCGCCGAGGGCCACCTGTCGCTGTGTCACAACTTCGACTCCGGCGGGCTCGGTGCCGGACTCCACCTGGGCAACTGTAAGGACGCGCCGGGCGCCTACGCGCCGCGCGTCGCCCTGCACGAGAGCCAGGTGTTCAAGCTGCCCGACGGCGTGAGCGACGAGCAGGCGGTGCTCGCGGATCCGTTCGCGGTGTCGTTCCACGCCGTGCTGAAGGACCCGCCCGACGGCGACGAGCCGACGGTGCTGGTCTACGGCGCGGGCACGATCGGCCTCGCCGCCGTCGCCGCGGTGAAGGCGGTGAAGCCGCGTGCGCGCATCGTCGTCATCGCGCGCTACCCGCAGCAGGTCGCGGCGGCACGCCGTCTCGGCGCTGCCGAGGTCTTCACGCTCCGCAAGGGCCGTCAGATCGTCGACGCGATCGCGAAGCTGACGGGCGCACGTCCCTGGGGCTCGCGCTGGCACGGCCTGCCGATGCTCGCCGGCGGCGTGGACGCCGTCTACGACTCGATCTGCTCGCCGCAGACCATCGAGATCGGGCTGCGCATCGTGCGGCCGCGCGGCATCCTGTCGATCATCGGCGTCGAGGCGCCCAAACGCTTCGAGTGGACGCCGATCTACTTCAAGGAGCTGCGCGTGGTCGGCGCGAACGCGTTCGGAGTGGAGGAGTTCCGCGGCGCGCGCAAGCACGCGATCGAGCACTACGTCGACCTGTGCGCTTCCGGCGAGGTGGACCTGTCGTCGCTGGTCACGCACCGTTACCGGCTCGACGACTGGCGCGAGGCGATGCACAAGGCGCTCGACAAGCGCACGGGCTGCGTGAAGGTCGCGTTCGCGTTTTCCTGAAGCGCCGCTGGACCGGCCGCGCGCATGCGGTAGTGTCAACAGGGATCTCGCTTCAAGGGAGGATTCGATGGCCAGAGACAAGTCGAACGGTCCGCCGCCGATCTCGATCGGCATCGGTGACAAGGATCGCGCCGCCATCGCGAAGGGGCTGAGCGCCCTGCTCGCCGATACGTACACGCTCTACCTGACGACGCACAACTTCCACTGGAACGTCACCGGTCCGATGTTCAACACGCTGCACATGATGTTCATGCAGCAGTACACCGAGCTGTGGAACGCGGTGGACCCGATCGCGGAGCGCATCCGCGCGCTCGGGCACGCCGCCCCCGGGTCGTACGGCCAGTTCGGCAAGCTGAGCTCGATCGCCGACGCGCCGGCGACGCCGCCCAAAGCGACCGAGATGGTGCGCATCCTGGTCGACGGCCACGAGGCGGTCGCGCGCACCGCGCGGAAGATCTTTCCGGTCGCCGAGAAGGCCGACGACCAGCCGACCGCCGACCTCCTCACACAGCGCCTCGACATCCACGAGAAGACGGCGTGGATGTTGCGGTCCCTGCTCGAGGAGTAGCGCGGCCGGGGCCGCGCTTTCCATCGTACCCGAAACCGGAGCGCGACCCCCCTTGCGCCGCGCTCCGCGGTTCACCACGAACTCGGCATGTCGTTCCAGCACCGCGTCCTGAAGACGATCGGCGAGAGCCCGATGTGGAAGGTCACGAGCCGTGTCCACACGTGGCTGTACCGCGCGACCGGCGGCCGCATCGGTCACTCCACGGGCGGGATCACCAACCTGATCCTGACGACGAAGGGACGGAAGTCCGGCGAGCCGCGCACGGTCGCACTCGCGTATCTGGCCGACGGGGAGGACTTCGTCGTCGTCGCGTCGAACGGGGGCTCGGACCGGAACCCGGCGTGGTGGCTCAACCTGAAGAGCGAACCGCACGCGGTGGTCGAGGTCGAGACGCGCAAGGTGGACGTGACCGCGCGCGAGGCGACGTCCGACGAGCACGCGCGGCTGTGGCCTGCGCTGAAGGCGGTGAACCCGTTCTACTCGAACTACGAGGTGATCACGGACCGCCGGATTCCGGTCGTGATCCTGCGCCCGGCGAACGCCTAGCGGTCGCGCGATCGTCCTCGCGGCGTCGGCTCAGCGAACGGCGTCGACGTCGCGGATCTCCTCCAGGCCGTCGGGCAGGCTGGCCGCTCGCCAGGTCGCACCGCCGTCGGTGGTGAAGGCCAGGTACGGGACCTTCAGGCCGGACTGCCGGTCGAGCGCGCTGCCGCCGACGATGCCGATGCGATCGTCGGCGAACGCCAGGCGGCTGCAGCTCGCCGAGTAGGCCTCCGGCAGGGTCTGCCGCGCGAAGCTCGCCCCGGCGTCGGTGGTGTGCACGATCACCGGACCGCGCGCGTCCGCGCCACACAGCCAGCCGGTTCGGCGATCGGCAAAGGCGGCTGCGGTGGTGCCGGTCAGGCCCAGGTCCGCGACGTTCGCGGGGCCCGACCAGGTCGCGCCGCCGTCTTCGGAGTGCGTCACGGCGGGGCCGAACAGCACGGGCAGCTGGCCGACGCCGGTGGACCCCGTGCCGACGCGCCACAGATCGCTCTCCCCGGCGCACGCCGCGCCCGCCCACGTGACGCTGCCCGCCGTGACGTCCTCGAGCAGGTTCCAGCTGGCGCCGCCGTCACTGCTTCCGAGCGTCGTGCCATAGGTCGCGAGCAGCTTCTCCCGGACGTACGACCCGACCGCGACGCCCGCCCCGCGCGACGTCAAGCACATCGATCGGATCGCGGCCAGAGGCTGTCCGGAGACCTCGCCGCGGATCGGGGCGGAGCCGTCGGCAGGCAGCCGCCAGCTCTCGTACCCGCTCGCGCCGTCCTGGCGGGGATAGACGACGTTGCCCACCACCGATGCGTCGCCGCGCGCGTCGACTTGCACGGCGGCCAGCGACACGAAGGCGGCCGGCGGCCGGCGCGGGTCGTCGAGCTGCGTGATCCAGGTGCGGCCGCCGTCGAACGTGCGCTGCGCCGCGACCCAGCCGACCGCGACGCCGTGCTCGGCGTCGGCGAAGTCGACGGCGAGTGCGGTCGGTGCGAGTCCGGTGTCGGCCAGCGCCTGCCAGCTCTCGCCAAGGTCGTCCGACACCAGCAGCACGGCAGCGGCAACCGAATCCCTGCGGACACGCCAGCACGAGCGCATGTCGGGGCCTTATCCCATCCGGGCCGAGTGCCACAAGCGAATCTCGTCCGTGACGAGCCGTCTGCCCGCCGCCGAGTGCCGCGGGATCGTCTGCCGGGCGCTCACTCCGCGACGAACGTGCTCTCCGCGTCGCCCGTGAGCACGTGCTTGAGGACCTTGCCGGTCGCGTTGCGCGGCAGCTCGCCGCGCACCTCCCAGTGTGACGGCACCTTGTAGTACGCGAGCTTCTCGGCGACGAAGGCCGCCATCGCCTGCTCGTCGAGCGTTGCGCCCGGATGGAGCACGAGCACGGCCGTCACCTCCTGCCCGAGGTCCTCGCTCGGCACGCCGATCACCGCGGCTTCCAGCACGTCGGGGTGCTCGGCGAGGCGGTTCTCGATCTCGACCGGGTAGACGTTCTCCGAGCCGCGCAGGATCATGTCGCGCTTGCGCGACGCGAGGTAGAGGCGCCCGTCGACGATGCGGCCGATGTCGCCTGTGCGGAGCCAGCGTCCCGGCAGGATGGTCTCCGCCGTCTCCTTCGGGCGGTTCCAGTAGCCGAGCATGATCAGCGGGCTGCGGACCAAGACCTCGCCCTCGCGTCCTTCGGGGAGCGTGCGGCCGTCCGCGTCGCGGATCTGCAGCTGGTTGGTCGGCAGCGGGCGCCCGACGGATTCGGGGAACCGTCGCCACTCGTCGCCGCCGATCAGTGTCGCGAGCGCCGTGGTCTCGGTGCTGCCGTAGCCGTGGCCGAGGTGGCCGCCGCGCCGGATCGACGGGAAGCCCTCGCGCATGCGGCGCTGCAGCTCCGGTGACGTCGGGGCGCCGCCGCCGCCGATCGCGCGCAGCGACGAGAGATCGTGCTTGCCGAAGTCGGGGTGGTTCAGCATGCGCTGCACCACGGTATTCATGCCGCTCCAGTTGGTGACCTGCTCGCGCTCGATGAGCTGCATCGCGACGGCGGGGTCGTAGCGGCCGACGTTCCACACCGAGCGGGTGCCCGTCGCAAGGCAGGTGATCGCCCCCGCGTGCAGGCCCGAGACGTGGAACAGCGGGTTGGTGAGGAAGATGCACGTCGGCGGCATCTTCGGTGCGTCCGCGGGCGGCGGCGGTGCGAGCATGAGGCCCTTGATTCCCGTGTAGAGCGTCGTCTGCAGGAAGGCGACCACGTTGCGGTGGCTCTGCACGGCACCCTTGGGGCGTCCCGTGGTGCCGCTCGTGTAGAGGATGATCACCGGATCGTCCTCGGCGATCGGCACGTCGGGCAGCGGTGCCGTGAGGTCGTGGTTCCACAACGCGTCGAAGCCGGACTCGATCTCGACCACGGGCACGCCGGGCGACGCGCCCTCGAGGCGTGCGAGGCGCTTGCGGTCGGCCAGCAGCAGCTTCGGTTGGCAGTCGCCGACGCCGTACAGGATCTCGTCCGCCGTCCACCAGCCGTTGAGACCGACCGCGAGCGCACCCAGGCTCACGGTCGCCCAGAAGGCGACGATCCACTCGGGGCAGTTGGCGGCGAGGATCGCGACCCGGTCGCCCTTCGCGATGCCGTACTTCTCGCGCAGCGCTCTCGCGACCGACGCGACCGCACGCTCGTGCTGCGCGAACGTGAAGCGGCGGTCGCCGAAGATCATGTACTCGGCGTCGCCGAAGCCGGCCGAGCGCTCGACGAGCGCGCGCAGCGAAGGCACGCGCTGCTTGAAGACCTGCATGCGCTCGCCGAGGACGTCCTCCTCGACCATCTCGAACATCCCGCCCGGCCCGAGCAGCTGTGCGTCGACTTCCTCTGGCGTTGGCATCCCGCTCGTATGCCGACCGGGCTCCCGCCGCGCAACGCCGCGCCGCACCGCGCCACATCACACCGCGCCGCACCGCGCTGCACCGCACTGCACCGCGCTGCGCCACACCGCGCCGCGCCCGCGCGCCGTGCACGCACGCCCGGCGCTTGAGCAGCGGCGCGTGCTGGGGCACACCGGCGCATGGCGAACGACGAGCGCGTGCCGGCCGCGTGGCAGCCGATCCTCGATGACCTCGACAGGCGTCACGCGAGCGCACGCGCCATGGGCGGTGCCGAGCGCATCGCGCGCCAGCACGCGGCGGGGCGACTCGACGTCCGGCAGCGCATCGCGGCGCTGCTCGACCGCGACAGCTTCGTCGAGCTCGGCGCGCTCGTCGGCGGCGAGGCGCAGCTGCCCGCCGACGGCTTCGTCGCCGGCGCGGGCACGATCGACGGTCGCGAGGTCTTCGTCGGCGCCGAGGACTTCACGGTCCTCGGCGGCTCGATCGGGATTCGCGCGCACGCGAAGCGGTACCGCGTCGCCGAGCTCGCGCTGCAGGAGCGCCGGCCGCTGGTGATGATCCTCGACGGCGCGGGCGAGCGCGCGCAGAACGCGTTCGAGCGCTACCCGCGGTCGCCGAACGACCTCCAGGTGCTGGCCCGGCTCTCGGGCTTCGTGCCGACCGTGGTCGCGATCCTCGGACCGTCGGCGGGACACTCCGCGCTCGCAGCACCGCTCGCGGACTTCGTCGTGATGGCGGCGGGGGCGTGCGCGTTCACGGCCGGGCCGCCGCTCGTGCAGAGCGCGACGGGAGAGGTCGCGACCAAGGAGGAGCTCGGCGGCAGCGCCGTGCACGCGGCGAGCGGGCTCGCGCACGCGGTGGCACCCGACGACGCGGCGGCGCTCGCGCTCGTGCGGCAGTACCTCGCGTACTTCCCATCGAGCGCCTGGCAGCACGCGCCGCGTCGTGCGGCGAGCGGGCGCTTCGCCGATGCGGCCGAGCGCCGTCTCGACGCGATCCTCGACGTGATTCCCGCGGACCAGAGGAAGGCCTACGACATGCACGCCGTGCTGCGGCTGCTGTGCGACGGCGGCGAGGTCCTCGAGCTGCAGCCCGGCTTCGGGCGCTCGATCCTCACCGCGCTCGCGCACCTCGGCGGCGAGCCGGTCGCGGTCGTCGCGAGTCAGCCGATGGTGCGCGCGGGCGCGATCGACGCAGATGCCGCCGAGAAGGCTGCACGCTTCCTCGCGATCGCCGACGCCTTCCACCTGCCGGCGATCTTCCTCGCCGACACGCCCGGCGTGCAGGTGGGCAAGGCCGCGGAGCGGCAGGGCATCCTGCGGCGCGCGATGCGCATGTTCGCGGCACAGTCGGGGTACAGGGGCGTCAAGATCCACGTCACGCTGCGCAAGGTCTACGGCGTCGCGTCGTGCCTCATGGCGATGAACCCGTTCGACGGCCAGACGTCGACGCTCGCGTTTCCGACCGGACGCATCGCCGCGATGCCGGCGACCGGCGCGTCCGACGCGGTCGGTGCGGACGACGAGCTGCGCCGCCAGCTCGCGGAGAGCGAGATGGTCGGCGTGTACCGTCCCGCCGACGGCGGCAGCTACGACGACGTCATCGACCCGCGCGAGCTTCGCAACCGCATCCTGTACGCGCTGCGCGTCGCCGCCACGCGGCGCGACGAGGCGCCGGCGCCGGTCGCGCGGTACGGTGTCGCGCCCTGACGGCCGCGGTCGTCGGCCGATCGGGCGCTCGTGGGCGACTGAGGTCGGCGCGGCAGGGGGGACGCTCAGCCGCGCTGCTGCAGCTCGCGAATCCTGCGCGCCAGGAGCTGCGCCGCGAGCGCGTGGCCGCCCGCGTTCCAGTGGTTGTCCTGCACGTAATACAGCCGCTCGCCGTTCGCGCCGCGCTCCTGTGCCGCGCGCACGTAGTCGGCGGTCGGCTCGATGCAGTCGAGGTCGCGGCTCGCGCAGATGCGGTCGAACCGCTGCTTGACGGCGCTCGAGTCGAGCTGGTCCTGCGGGATGCCGAGCTTCGCGAGGATCGGCCCCCAGTCGGCCGGGTAGACCACGCCCTTGAACGGGATGTGGAACGCGATGAAGTCCGCGCCCGCCTGTTGCGCGACGGCGTCCATCTCGTCGAGGATCGCCTCGGTCATCGTCCAGCCGCGCTGCGTGTCGGCCGGCATGCTCTTCTGGAACACGCTCAGCTCGTCGGCGACGCGCGGGCCTCCGTCGTCCTCGTCCTCCTCCCGCGGTGACACCAGTCCGAGCGCCGCCGCCGCACCGCGCAGCCCCGGCGAGTTCTCGAGCGACAGCGAGATCAGGGCGTATATCTTCGAGCTGGCGCGGATCCAGTGCCGGAGGCCACGGCCGGACTCCTTCTTCTTCTCCTTCTTGCCGGCGCGCGGGTCCGGCACGGGGACGTTGGTCAGCGTGAGCTCGCCGTTCTGCAGGACGAACGCCGGCTTCTCGCCACGCCAGTACTTCGACTGCCCGTTGAACCAGACGTCGTTCATGTAGAACATCGTGGCGACGACGTCGGGTTGGTACCGGACGCCCTCCGACTCGAGCCAGATCAGCTCCTGGTCGGTCGAGTAGCCTGCGGTGCCGAGAGCGATCACCTCGTACTTGCGGCTCCGGTCCTGCTCGGTGAGGAGCTTCTCGAGCTGCTCCGCGACCCGGTCCTCGCGATTCACCGAGTAGCCCTCGATGAAGGAGTCGCCGAGGATGACGACGCGGAACGTTCCGGCCGGCTTCTCGTAGGGGACCTCCGGCCCGCGGATGCCGCGTGCGTTGTACTGGAGATGGACGTCGTACTCGTCGGTCGAGAACCAGCCGTCGGCGTTCGGGACGTTGCGCCAGCCGCGCTGCACGTCGTGCTCGACGTAGAAGCGCTGGTGGCTGGTCTTGGTGCGCGGATAGCCGACGACGTGCAGGACGACCTCGAGCAGCACGAGCGAGAACAGGACGGAGATGAGGGCGGCGCCGACGAGCGCCAGCACGGGGGGACGTCGATTCATCGTTGGGTCTTCGGCTCCTGCTGCGCGTTCCAGAAGGGCTGAGCGGGCGACAATGCCCGGTGGGGCCGGGCCGGGTCAACGCGCGCCGTGCCTGGGACGCGGCCGGGCGGGTGGGCCGCGCGCCGGTTCGCGCTGGTTCGGGATCGCGCGGATGGCGGGTGGCGCCCCTTCGCGAGTGCCCTATCGCGTCCTGCACAGCCGAGCGGATTCGCAGCGTGGGCGCGGGTTTTCGCCGCCGCCGCGCGCGCAACCTGCTTGTCCGGCCCGCGCGTGTCCGGTATCCTCACGAGTCTTGCTGGCGCCCGCCCCGCGACCCGATCTCGAACCGCACACAAGGAACGCAGATGTACATCCTTGGCCTCTCATTCTACTACCACGACAGCGCCGCAGCCCTGATCCACGATGGGGTGGTGGTGGCGGCCGGCGAGGAAGAGCGCTTCTCGCGGGTGAAGCACGACAACCGCTTCCCGTCGCTGGCGGTGGACTTCTGCCTGAAGAGGGCCGGGATCTCGATCCACGACGTTGACTACGTCGTCTTCTACGAGAAGCCGTTCCTCAAGTTCGAGCGCCTGCTCACGACCGCGTTCGCGACGTTTCCGCGCTCGCACAAGGTCTTCACCGAGTCGATGCGCCGCTGGGTGACCGACAAGCTGTGGATCAAGCCGCTGATCCGCGAGAAGCTCGGCCTCGATCCGAAGAAGATCCTGTTCTGCGAGCACCACATGTCGCACGCGGCGGCGTCGTTCTTCTGCTCGCCCTTCGATCACGCGGCGATCATCACCGTCGACGGCGCGGGCGAGTGGTCGACCGGTACGGTCGGAGTCGGGCACGACACCAAGATCCACATCGAGCAGGAGTCGCGCTTCCCGCACTCGCTCGGACTCCTCTACTCGGCGTTCACCGCCTACTGCGGCTTCGAGGTGAACGAGGGCGAGTACAAGCTCATGGGCATGGCGCCCTACGGGCAGCCGAAGTACACCGATCGCGTCAAGAAGATGATCAAGATCGGCTCGGACGGCTCGTACTGGCTCGACCTCGACTACTTCGCGTTCCACTACTCGCCGGACAACACGCTGTCGCCGAAGTTCGCCGAGGCGATGGGGCAGCCGCCGCGGGATCCCGCGCTCGGTGACAAGTCGCTCGACCCGTTCTACTGCGACGTCGCGTCGTCCATCCAGGCCGTCACCGAGGAGATCATGATCTCCCTCGCCAAGGCCGTGCGGAAGCGGACCGGGCTCACGAACCTCTGTCTGTCGGGCGGCGTCGCGCTGAACTCGGTCGCGAACGCGAAGATCCTGCGCGACGCGGGCTTCGAGCAGATCTACATCCCGCCCGCGCCGGGCGACGACGGCGGCGCCATCGGTGCCGCGCTGTGGGCCTACCACCACCTGCTTGGCAAGCCGCGCGTCCCCGCGCTCGGTCACGCGTATCTCGGCAGCGAGTACACCGAGAGCGAAGTCGGGAACTTCCTGAAGGAATACGGCCTCGACTACACGCACATCGACGACGACGACCGCTTCTATTCTCGCGTCGTGGACGATCTGCAGGCGGGCAAGGTCTGCGGCTGGTACCGCGGCCGCTTCGAGTGGGGCCCGCGCGCTCTCGGCGCCCGGTCGATCATCGCCGACCCGCGCCGTGCCGAGATGAAGGACATCGTGAACGCCAAGATCAAGTTCCGCGAGGCGTTCCGTCCGTTCGCGCCGAGCGTGCTCGGCGAGCGCTGCGAGGAGTACTTCGAGCTGCCGAACGCGATGTCGCACTATCCCGCGCGCTTCATGCTCTACGTGGTGCCCGTGAAGGAGGACAAGCGCGAGGTGATCCCCGCGATCACCCACGTCGACAACTCCGGCCGTCTCCAGACCGTCATGAAGGAGACCAACCCCGGCTACCACCGCATGATCGAGCTCTTCGGTCAGGCGACGGGCGTGCCGGTGGTGCTCAACACGAGCTTCAACCTGAAGGGCGAGCCGATCGTCGAGACGCCGCTGAACGCATTCAATACCTTCACCCGCTCCGAGATGGACGTGCTCTACCTGGGCAACTTCGTGGTCGAGCGTGCGGCAAAGCGAAAGATCGTCGAGGACTCGCGATTCGTGCTGCGGCACGAGGGCGACTCCGTCGTCGCGATGGTGAGCTGAGGGCGACAGCCGGTGCGCTGGGACCTCGCGACGGCCTTGCCGGCGGGGTAGGTTCCGGGCACCGATGGTGGGCCGGGACCTCGCGACGGCCTTGCCGGCGGGGTAGGTTCCGGGCACCGATGGTGGTGCACGCACGTGTCCCGTCCGCGCCGCTCGCGGGCCGGATCGGCTGCCTGTGGGAGCAGGCTGGGCCGCGCCCGGGGCGCCCGGTCGAGTGCGTCGTACCGAGCGCGTCCTGCGCGATCGTCATCGCGTTGCACGACGAACCGCTGCGCGTGCTCGACCGCGACGGCGTCGTGCTCGACCTCGGCAGCGCGATCTTCTCGGGCCCGCAGACGAAGCCGCTACTGATCGGCACCGGCGGACCCGGCGGGCTCATCGGGGTGCACTTTCTCCCGGGTGGCGCGTACCCGTCCTTCGGTGTCCCGGCCGTGACCCTGCGCGATCTCTGCGTTCCGCTCGACGCGCTGTGGGGCGCGGAAGTCGCGAAGCTCCGCACCCGGCTTCTCGAGGCGCGCGGCCCCGAGGCGCGCTTCGCGCTGCTCGAGCGCGCGTTGCTCGGGCGTCGATCCACGGCAGCGGCGCCTCACCCGGCGGTTCGTTTCGGTCTGGGCGCGCTGTCCTCGGGGCGGGTCGCGGCGGTGACGGCCGAGACCGGGCTGAGCGCACGCCGCTTCGGTGAGCTCTTCCAGCGCGAAGTCGGGCCGCCGCCCAAGCTCTTCGCGCGGCTGTGCCGCTTCCAGCGCGTGCTGCGCCACCTCGACGGCGAGGGCGCCGTGTCGTGGGCGGGCGTTGCGGCCTCGCACGGCTATGCCGACCAGGCACACCTGATCCGCGACTTCCGCGAGTTCGTCGGGATCACGCCGACCGACTTTCTCGGCCGGCGAACGGGCCAGCAGAATCACGTCGTGGCCGTGGGGTCGAATTCGTTCAAGACCCGGCACGGCGCCACGTCGTAGGCTCCCGGCGAGCCGTCGCGCACGGGGCGTGAGGCGGCCGAAGGAGGCGGGACATGGAGAGACTGGACGTGATCGCGGCGGCGCACCGGCTCGCGGAGCTGCGGGTTTCGCACGTCACCACCGAGGCGGAGGCGATGGCGGCAATGCGTCCGCTCGGGATGCTGAACCAGTGCCTGCTGGGCGTCACGTGCTTCTGCGGGCGGACGCCCTGGGAGCGGCACCCCGACGGCGACGAGCTGCTCTACGTGCTCGAGGGGCGGGTCGAGGTCACGGTGCTGGCCGAGGAGGGGCCGCACGTGGAGGCCGTTCCGGCCGGCTCGTTGTTCGTCGTGCCGCGCGGTCTGTGGCACCGGCAGCACGCCGAGCAGACGGTGCGGCTGCTGTTCGCGACCGCTGCCGACACGACGGGGCACTCCTGGGCGGACGATCCCCGGGAGGAGTGACGTCCCCTCGGCTACTCGTCGGTCGCCGGGAGATCGGGATCGAGTGCGGGCACGCGCGCGCCCGGCGTGGCCGCAGGCGCCGTCATGCGGCGCAGCGCGTACCGCGCGGAGCCGGCAGCGAAGCTGACCCCGTTGTAGAAGTGGTACAGCAGGTGGAACGGGATCGCCGCCAGCGCGAACGGCCGTCCGCGCTTTGCCGCGAGGAACAGGTAGAACTGGTTGTTCAGCGCGATGATCGCCGCGACCACCGCGAAGCAGGCGAACACCACCGGGTCCTTCGGGAAGTGCGCCATGGTGAGCAGCAGCACGAGGACGAAGAAGCCCGCGAAGAAGAGGCTGGTGCGCGCGCGACCCGGCTCGTGCGGGCGGTACGCGTATCGGTGGCGCAGGAACAGCGCGACGTACGCGAGTACCAGCGGCAGCGCGAGCGCCCACATGCCGTTCATCGCTGCCAGCGTCGCGATGCCGGCCATCGTGAGGCCCACGGAGATCGCGCCGGCCTGCGAGTCGCGCGGTGACGCGGACTCGAGCCAGTAGCGCGACAGCTGCAGGAAGAGCAGGGCGAAGAGCGGTACGAGAAACGCACCGCCCCAGCGCACGGCGGCGAAGGTCGAGAGCCCGAGCAGCACGAACACCAGCGCGACGCTGATGCGCTGGCTCAGCTGGATGTTCAGGTCGTCCGGCATGACGCGGTCGCGCAGGATCAGCTCGGTCCAGGGGATGCCGCGGTCGAAGATGTCGGACTTGACGAGCCCCCAGAAGGTCCACTTCTTGAGATGCTTGACGATGAGGGCGGGGTCAAGGACGATCTTCCGGCCCGCGGCGGCGAGACGGTAGCCGAGCTCGATGTCCTCGATCGCCGGCCGGTCGTACGACTCGTCGAAGCCGCTGTGCGCGAGGAAGACGTCGCGCCGGATGGCGCCGCAGCCGCTCCAGAAGGTCTTCGCCTCGCGGCGTCCGTTCTGGTGCACGAAGGAGTGCATCAGGTTCTTGTACTGCGAGAGGAAGTCCGCGGAGTCGGGCGCGTCGTCGTAGGCGCCGATCAGCGCGTCGAGCGCCGGATCGGCCTCGAAGGCCGCTGCCACCGCGTGCAGCGTGCCGGGATGGACACACACGTCGGCGTCGAGGAAGAAAAGTACGTCGCCGCGCGCGTGTCGCGCGCCGAGGTTGCGCGCGTTTGCAGGACCGCGGCGCGCGTCGGCCGAGACCACGGTCGCGCCGTGCCGGCGCGCGACCTCGGCCGTGTCGTCGGTCGAGCCGTCGTCCACGACGATGCACTCGAGCGGCTCCACCGTGGACGCTTCGAGATCCGCGAGGCACGCATCGAGGAACCGCGACGCATCGTGCGCCGGGATGACCACCGAGACCGACTTCCGCACGCCCCCTCCTCTCGCTGGCGGGCCGCACCCGCTAAAGCCTTGTCCACACCAGATTGCAAGTCACCGTCGGTGGAACCGACTCGCGGCGAGGGGGGCGCTTTGCGTGTGGTCGCGGCACCCAGTGGCCAGGACGGGGCGGTGCGACGGCTTCCGGCGATCGGTCTGCTGCTCGTCGTCGCGGTTGCGATCGCGGCACGCCGGCCCGACGTCTTCACGGAGCCGCAGTTCTGGGCCGAGGACGGCATGGAGTGGTACGCGCGCGCGTACAATGAGCCCGGCCTCCTGCACCTCGTCGCGCCCTACGGCGGCTACATGCAGCTCTTCCCGCGGCTCGCGGGGCTCCTGGCGCAGGCGGTTCCCTTCGCCGTGGCGCCGCTGCTCATGGCGGTGCTGTCGATCGGCGTGCAGTCGATCGCACCCGTCGTCCTGCTGAGCGATCCCTTCGCCTGGGCGGTGCCGCGCCGTGCCGTGCGCTTCGTGCTCGCGCTGCTCGTCGTCGCGGCGCCGAACCTGATGGAGGTGCACGCCAACGCGACCAACGGCCAGGTGCATCTGGCCTTTCTGGCCTTCCTGATCCTGCTCGCCGAGCCGCGCGAGGGGCGCGGCTGGCGGACGTTCGACGCGGGATTTCTGCTGCTGTCGGGCTTCAGCGGGCCGTTCTGCCTGCTCCTGCTGCCGGTCGCGGTGCTCGCGTGGTGGCACTGGCGTGACCGCTGGAGCCTCGTGCGGCTGGGCTGCGTCCTCGTGCCGACGCTGGTGCAGGGAGTGCTGCTGTCTCCGCTCGGGTCGCCACTGTCCGTGCCGGTGTCGCACGGCCTCGTGGCTCGGACGCCGCGGTCGCCGTTCGGGGCTACCCCGGGAAACCTGCTGCGCATCTACGGCGGGCAGATCGTGGTCGGCACGCTCGGCGGATGGCGGGTCTACGTCGGGCTGCACGCCGGAGCGTTCGCGACGCACCCCTGGCTGCCGGCGATCCTCGGCCTCGCCGGCATCGCTTTCGTCGCGCGTGCGGCGTGGACCGCCGACAGCACGGCTCTTCGCCTGTTGCTGCTCTACGCGACGCTGCACGTGGCGGCCGGCCTCGCGAGCCCGATCATCTTCGGCCCCCGGCTGCTCTGGGAGATGCTGGCCGAACCCGGCGCGGGTCAGCGCGACTGGTACACGATGATCGTCGCGTTCCTCGCGACGCTGGTGTGGACCGCCGCCGCCGACCCGCGGCGTGGCATGCGCGTCCTCGGGGCAGCTCTGCTCGCCGTCAGCGTCGCCTCCGCCATCCGCGGCGACTGGCGGCTGCCGCCGCGCGAGGATTTCGGCTTCGTCGCGCAGGCCGAGCGTCTCGCGTCGTCGCCGCCCGGGAAGATCGTGCGCATCGCGATCCCGCCGGCGCCGAACGAGATGCGGCTGATCCGTGGCTGCGAGGAGCCGCGCGTGCAGGTCGTCAGTCCGGAACGAGCGCGTCGGCTTCGATCTCGACGAGCATGTCCGGATCGATGAGGCGCCGCACCTCGACCATCGACGTGGCCGGGCGGATCGCGCCGAAGAACGCGCCGTGCGCCCGCCCGATCTCCGCCCAGCAAGAGATGTCGGTCACGTACATCCGCGTCCGCACCACGTCGGCGAGCGTCGCGCCGGCGCGCACGAGCGCAGCCTCGATGTTGCGCAGCACCTGCACCGTCTGGGCGTGAGCGTCGCCCCGTCCGACCAGCGCGCCATCCGGGCCGGTCGCGGTCGTGCCCGACACGACCACGTGTGGCCCGATGCGGACGGCGCGCGAGTAGCCGACGATCGGCTCCCACGGTGTGTCGGTCGCGAAGTTGGTGCGGGTCATGCGCGTGTCTCCTTCCGGCGCAGCAGGTCGCTGTACGAGACGGCGAGCAGGTCCGTGTCGCGGATGCCGATGGCGGCCATCAGCTCCTCGCACTGCGCACGCAGCGCCTCCAGCGGTCGCGTGCCGTCGTCGTCCATGGCCTCGATCTCCACGAACGTCCCGAGGCCGGCGACCTCGTCGAGGTGGATCTTCACGTTGCCGAGGAAGTGGATCTCGCGGCGCTTGTCCACCACGACGTCGATGCCCAGGGCTGCCGCGAGGATGCCCTTCAGCGTCGAGCCGGGCGTGCTCTCGAACAGGCCGACCTTCGACTGCTTCGGCCCGGCCGTGTCGTCGCGCTCGTAGTGGATGAGCGCGTTCTCGATGTCGCCCTCACGAAGCTTGAGGCGCCCGGATGCGGCACGGAAGTAGGTGTCGACCTGGTGGTCGAGGCCGACGAAGCGGGCACCGCGGGCGGTGAGCACGGCCCGCGCGGGAGCGTGACTCGCGGCGCGCGCCTTGATCTCGACGTTCCGGTGCGTCACGGCCGCCTCCCCGGGTGCGCCGCCCGTCCGGGAGCAGTCGGATCGCTGCTGCGGCGGCCCTCGCTCCGCAGCGGGCGGACTGCGGTCGAGGCCGTGCGGCGTGCGATCCCGCAGCTTCCGCGGGCCCGGCCGGACTGGCACGCCGGTTGCCGTGCAGCGTGCCAGGCACCGCGACGGGAAGCGGGGCCGGTCGCCGGCACGGGCTTGACCCGGCCGGGCCCGGCTGCGCAAAGCATCGATCGGTGCCGTGAGACTCGAGAGATGATGGCAATCGTCGGTTTCATCGTCGCCGTGGTGCTCTTCAGCCATTTCGGCCGACGACTCAAGGAGTCGCGCGCGCTCGGGCGGCGCGGCGAGGAGCCTGCGGGGATGCTGCGCGGAGCGAGCTGGCACGAGGAGTGGGAGCGCCACTGGGCGCAGAAGTTCCGCCGGCAAGCGGAGTGGCGGCAATCGTGCGTCGAGGAGCACTCGCGCCGCGAGTCGCGCCGGCACCGCCGCCGTCGCGAGCGTGCCGAGCGTGCTGCCGCGGCGGAGCGGGCGGCCGAGGCCGCGATCCGCGCGGCCATGGACACGCGGGGCGGTTCGTCGCCCGCGGCCGCGGCAGGTGCTTCGGCGCACGCAGCTCCTGCTGCGGAAGCGAAGCCGTCGTCCACCGCGCGCGACCCGCAGGAGGCCGCCATCCTCAAGCGCGCGCGCCGCCGCGCGCGTGCCGAGGTCGGCTTCTACGCGCACCTGATGAGCTACCTCGGCGTGATCGGCTTCCTCGCCCTGCTCAACGTGCTGACGGCGCGCTACCCGTGGTTCCTCTGGCCGGCGCTCGGCTGGGGCCTCGGTCTGTTCGCCCACTACATGGCCGTGTTCGGCTCGCGCACCTTGAAGGAGCGCTACTTCTACCCCGCGGTCGAGCGCGAGGTGCGGCGCGAGACGATGAGCGTGCGGACCGAGAAGCAGGCGAGCATCGACGAGCTGTCGGCGACGATCGCGCACGAGATCCGCAACCCCATCGCCGCGGCGAAGAGCCTCGTGCAGCAGATGGGCGAGGATCCGCGGTCGGTGGAGAACGTCGAGTACGCGAACGTCGCGCTCGAGGAGCTCGACCGCGTCGAGAAGAGCATCTCGCACCTGCTGCGCTACGCGAAGGAGGAGGATCTGACCTTCGCCCCCGCGAGCCTCGCCGGCGTGGTCGACGCAGCACTCACCGAGATGCGTGCCAAGCTCGATGCGGGAAAGGTCGCGGTGGCGCGCAACTACATCGGCGGCCCGACCATCGTCGGCGATGCGGAGAAGCTCAGGCAGGTGTTCGCCAACGTCATCGACAACGCGATCGACGCGCTCGAGCCGGTCGAGCACGAGCGCAAGCTCGAGCTGTTCATCGAGAACGGGTTGCCGAACCGTGCCCGCGTGCGCGTCCGCGACAACGGCGTCGGCATCGCCCCCGGGAAGATCGACCGCATCTTCAACCCGTTCTTCACGACGAAGGCCCGCGGCACGGGTCTCGGCATGGCGATCTCGAAGAAGATCGTCGAGGCGCACGAGGGCTCGATCGACGTGCTGAGCGAGCCCGGACGCGGCACCGAGTTCGTCGTGACGCTGCCGCTGCCGCACTGACGCACGCGGGACGACGGACCGGAACGAAGCCATGCAGGGACGACTGCTCATCGTCGACGACGAGAAGGCGCTGGTGCTGGCGATCAAGGGCCTGCTCTCGAAGGAGGGCTACCAGATCGAGACGGCCTACAGCGGCGAGGAGGCCGTCCGGCTCGTCGAGAGCGGCAGCTTCCACGTCGTCCTCACGGATCTGAGCCTCGGCGGGATCACCGGCATGCAGGTGCTCGAGCGCGCGCGCGCGGTCGACCCGGACGTCGCGGTGATCATGATCACGGCCTACGGCTCCGAGAAGGTCGCGGTCGAGGCGATGAAGATGGGTGCCGCGGACTACCTGCCGAAGCCGTTCGACAACGACGAGCTGCGCGTCGTCGTGCGCCGCGTGATGGAGACCGCGCTGCTGCGCCGCGACCACCGGCGGCTCCTCGAGCAGGTGCAGGGCAGCTACGGCTTCGAGAGCATCGTCGGGACGAGCCCGGTCATGCAGCGCGTCTTCGCGACCATCGACAAGATCGCCGATACCGACGTCACGGTGCTGATCCGCGGCGACTCCGGCACGGGCAAGGAGCTGGTGGCGAACGCGCTGCACTACCGGAGCCCGCGGCGCACCAAGCCGTTCATCAAGATGAACTGCGCCGCGCTGAACCGCGAGCTGGTCGAGAGCGAGCTCTTCGGGCACGAGAGGGGCGCCTTCACCGGTGCGGTCACGCGGCGCGAGGGCAAGTTCGAGGCGGCGCACGGCGGTACGCTGTTCCTCGACGAGGTCGGCGACATGCCGCTCGAGACGCAGGCGAAGCTGCTGCGCGCGATCCAGGAAAAGGAGTTCGAGCGCGTCGGCGGCAACCACCCGATCAAGGTGGACGTGCGGCTGCTCGCCGCGACCAACCACGACCTGGAGCAGCTGGTCCACGAGGGACGCTTCCGCGAGGACCTCTACTACCGCCTGCGCGTGGTCGAGGTCGGCATCCCGGCGCTCGCCGAGCGCCGCGACGACATCCCGCTGCTGGTCGACCACTTTCTCAAGCAGGCAGCGAAGCGCTTCGGTCGTGAGCCCAAGCCGCTCGACGGTGCGGCGCTGCGCGCCTGCCTGACGCACGCCTGGCGCGGCAACGTCCGCGAGCTGCGCTCGGCCGTGGAGCAGGCGTTGCTGCTCGCGTCCGGACCGGAGATCACCGCGCCGGACCTGCTGCCCGGCGGTGTGGTCGCGCGCGACGCCGCGACGGAGCGTCCGCGTGCCTTCGGCTTTCCGCCGGAAGCGGTGCGCAGCGGCGGTGGTATCGCCGCGTCCGCGCCGGGTGGCGGCGCGGACGCGGACGCGGACGCGGACGCCGGCGGCAAGGGCCTCTCGTTCCGTGAGGCGAAGGAGCAGCTGGTCGGCGACTTCGAGCGCCGCTTCCTGCTCGACGCGCTCCGGCGCAACGGCGGCAACATCACGCGCGCGGCGGAAGAGGTCGGCATGTACCGGCAGAGCTTCCAGCAGAAGATGCGCGAGCTCGGCATCACGCCCGACGACGCGGCCTGAGCGGCCACGTCCGCTGCACACCACGCCGGTGCCGCCGAGAGCGGTGCCCGGCGCACGACCCTCGGGAAAGGGAAAGGGGAAGGAAATGGCATTCGTATCTCGACTCTACAGCCTCGTCCGCGGCGGCCTCTCGAACTGGCTCGGCGGGCGCGAGCGGAGGAACCCGGCCGCAGTCTACGAGGCCGCCATCAACGAGCGCCTGGAGCAGTACGTGAAGCTCCGCCAGGCCGCGGCCGGCGTGCTCTACATGCGCAGCAAGCTCGCGCGCGACGTCGAGATGAAGACCGCCGCACTGAGGGGGCTGACGCGCGAGCTCGAGTACGCGGTCGACCACGACCACGACGACGTCGCGCTCGCGCTGATCGGCCGCCGCGACGTGCTCTCGGCGGAGGTCGCACGCGTGACCGAGGAGCTCGCCGAGCTGAACCGCGAGGCCGAGGCCGCGAAGAAGAACCTGGTCGCCTTCCAGGGCGAGGTCGCGCGGCTCCGCGAGGAGAAGGTGCGCATGCTCGCGAAGCTCGCGAACGCGAAGGCGCGGCTGCGGCTGCAGGAGACCATCCGGGGCATCTCGCCCGACGCCGACATCCGCGCGCTGGAGGAGGTCCGAGCGCACGTCGAGCGCCTGGTCGCCGAGGCTCAGGTGAGCCGCGAGGTGAACGACGCCGAGCTCGAGAAGAAGCTCGAGGGCATCCGCGAGACGGAGGCGAGCAACGCCGCGCGCGCGCAGCTCGACGAGCTGAAGCGGGTGCGGAGGCGGTCGCTGGTGCCGCTGGATCTCGGCGCCAGGGCGCCGGTGGAGCACGCGGCCGCCGCGATGTGAGCCGGCGAACGCGGCCTCCGGCGCGCGACGGCACCGTATTTGGCGCTCGCTTCCGCGGGCGGATAGATGTTGGTGGCACGTTCACTATCGCGTGCAGGAGGAGTCAGCTGCTCGCTCGTGACATCATGTCGGCGCCGGCGATCACCGTTTCCGAGGGAACCTCCGCTCCGGAGGTGGCGCGGCTCATGGAGGACCGGAACATCGGCGCCGTGATCGTCGTGGACCGGGAAGGGCAGCTGGCAGGCCTCATCACCGAGAGCGACTTCACGGGCATCGGCCGCGTGGTGCCGTTCAGCCTGCGGCTCGCGCCGGTCATCTTCGGCGCGCGGCCGGGCTCCCTGGCGGAGCTGCAGGAGATCTACCAGCGTGCGAGCAAGCTCGACGCCGCCGCCGTGATGACCGGCGACGTGCGTTCCGTCAGCGAGGATGCACCCGTGGGCGAGGTCATCCACGCGATGCTCCAGAGCGACCTGAAGCACGTGCCGGTCGTGCGGGCTGCGGGAGCCGGGCGCCGCGGCACGCCCGTCGGGATGATCGCCCGTCACGACGTGCTGAAGCTCGCGGCGGGCAAGCTCGCGCGCGGCTGAGAGTCAGAGCAGAGCTCAGGACGCCGGCAGGGCCGTGCCGAGGAGCGCGAGCGTCTCGTCGAGCGCGCGGCGCCCGAGCTCCGGATCGCGCGCTGCGGGCCAGACCCGTGACGACGGCCGGCACGCGAAGTCGAACACCTCGCCGCTGCGCGCGACGACGCCAGGATCGGTCAGCAGCCACGAGGCGGCAGTTGCCGAGCGCTCGGGAGTGCTCGTGTCGGGCAGCAGTGGCGAGATCCAGCGCAGCAGCGTCGACCACAGTACCCGCACCGGTGCGGGTGCCGTCCGCGCGAGGCCGGTGCCGGCCATGAGGCCCGGATCGAGGGTGAAGAACGCGGTCCGCTTCGCGGGAATTCGGCGCGCCAGCTCCATCGCCGTGACCATGTTCAGGAGCTTGCTCGTCGCGTAGCGGTCGAAGCCGCGCTGACGCTCGGACGTCGCGTCGCACTCGCCGCGCGCGAGCGCGTCGATCGACGTGAAGCGGGCGCCGCGAAACCCGAACACGGTCGCCGTCCGGTTCTCCGGGTTGTGCGTGCCGCTGCCGATGAAGAGCACCCGTCCGCCTCCCAGGTGAGGCAGCAGGCCGACGGCGAGCTCCGTCGCGGCGAGGTGGTTCACTGCGAGGGTTTCCTCCCACCCGTCCGCGGATCGCTGCGTGCCGGCGACCTGCTGCAGGCCCGCGTTGTTGACGAGCCCGGTGAGCGGCTCGTTCCACTCTGCGACGAAGCGGCGGACGTCGGCGAGCGACGCGCAGTCGAGCCGGCGCACCTCGGCGTCGCCGCCGAGGCTGCGAGCGACCGACTCCCCGCGGGCCGCGTCGCGCACGGCGAGCACCACGCGGTGTCCGGGCTGTGCCGCCAGCGCCTGCGCGATCGCCAGCCCGAGGCCCTGCGTCGATCCGGTCACGATGGTCGTCGGCATGGTGCTCGCATCCTGCGGGTCGCCGGGTCGTGCCCCCACCTGGACCGCAGCGCGCCCCTTCCGTCGAGTCGTGCAAGTGGCCGCGCACTCGAGCCGGATCGCGGCGGCTCGGCGTGAACGTCACCTGCGCGTCGCGGATGGCGCGCGCGCGACGAGCAGCACGGCCGACGCGAGCGTCGCAGCACCCTCGACCGCGAGCAAGCCGAGCGGAAACGCCCCGGGCGCGCCGTCGACGACGAGGCTGACGATCCGTCCCGCGACGAGCCCGCCCATGATGCACAGGTTGGCCCACAGCCCGACGCCGTTCCGCGAGGGCTGCAGCGCCGTTCCCAGCAGGAAGAGCCCGATGCCGACGTGCATGCCGCCGTACGCGGCGCGCATCTCGTTGTGTGCCGCCGGCCCGACGAGCGGGATCCCGAGCGGATCCATGAGTTGCGCGGGCGCGCTGAGCCCCGTCCAGCCGACGTGGAGCATGGCGAGGCCGCAGATCACGAGTAGCACGGCCGCCACCCGGTGCCTGTTCATGTGGTTCGCTCCTCCGGCTCCGACCGCTCGACCAGCAACGCGGCGCCGATCACCCCGGCGGAGTCGCCCAGCTGGTGCCGGAGGATCGGCGTCGTCAGCTCGTCGTTGAAGGTGCAGCGCGCGACGGCGTCGCGGCCGCGGTGGTAGAGCAACTCGAGGTTCGACAGTCCGCCGCCCAGCACGACGACCGACGGGTCGAGGATCGCGACCAGGTTCGCGATCGCACGGCCGAAGTGGCCGAGCCAGGCGTCGAGGACGCGCGTCGCGACGCCGTCCCCCGCGGCAGCGCGGTCGGCGATCGCGCTCGCGGCTGCAGGCGCTGCCCCCCCGGCGTCGCGGTAGGCGTTCTCGAGGGCGGGTCCCGAAAGCAAAGTCTCGACGCAGCCGCGCTGGCCGCAGTAGCACTGCGGCCCCGCGGGATCGATCGCGTGGTGGCCCCACTCGCCGGCGATGTGCTGCGGCCCGGACCAGAGCTCGCCGCGGAACACGATGCCGCCGCCGACGCCCGTGCCCAGGATGACGCCGAAGACCATCTCGTGGCCCCGCCCGGCGCCGGCGACCGCTTCGGCGAGTGCGAAGCAGTTGGCGTCGTTCTCCATGCGGATCGGCAGACCGATACGAGCCTCGAGGTCGGCGTGCACGGGGCGTCCGTTGAGGCAGGTGGTGTTCGAGTTCTTCATCAACCCGCCGCGCGACGTGGCCCCCGGCGTTCCGATGCCGACCGCGCGGCAGCCGGGAGCCAGCGGCAGAAGCTCGCGCACCAGCCGCGCGACCCCGTCGAGGACGTGGTCGTAGCCGCGCTCGCGCCCGGTCGGCGAGCGCCGCCGTTCGACGATGCGTCCGTCGTCCGCCAGGACGACGCCTTCGATCTTCGTGCCGCCGAGGTCGATTCCCAGTCGCATGGCGTGGCGGCGCTCGATCGCGCTCAGAAGCCCCGGTGCACGGAGGCGGGGGCGGCACCGAGCGACGCGAGGAAGCCGTGCGTCAGGTGCCACATCGAATCGAGCACCTCGGTCAGCTCGTGGCCCGCGTCGAGGACGACCATCTCGCGGCCGGCGCGCGCCCGGGCGAACGCCGCGACGACCTCGAGCGGCACCGACTCGTCACGCCGGCCCGCGAACGCGAGCGCCGGGCAGCGCGGGTCGGGCTGCGGCGCGTGCCTCTCCGCGTCGTCGAGCAGCGTGACGGAGAGCTTCTCCTCGCGGCCCTTGCCGTAGTGGAAGACCGGCAGCGTACCCTCGCGCCGCCAGCGCGCCACCGCGGCCGCACCGAGGCGCTGCTGCCAGCGCCCGGCGAAGCCGAACGCCGGTGCGAACAGCACGAGCCCGGCGACGCTCCCGGGGTGGCGCTCGGCGAGAAGGGCCGCCAGGTATCCGCCCAGGCTCGAGCCGAGCAGCACCGTCGGGCCGCGCTCGACCAGCGGCTCCGCGACCGCCAGCTGGCTGGTGATGGTGGCGCGGCGGAAGTCGGGGGCGAGGTCGGGCACCTGCAGGTCGAGCCCGAGCTCGCGCAGCCGGCTGCGAAAGAAGCTCGCCTTGGTGCTCGCGGGCGACGAGGCGAAGCCGTGCAGGTAGACGATGCGCAGGCTCACGCGCACCGCCGAAACTTGACGAGCGTGACGTCGTCCGAGACCGCGACGAACGTCGCCTGAACGGGCATGCCGGCGCGGATCTCCTCCGGCTCGCAGTCGAGCACCTCGCTCACGAAGTGTACACCCTCGTCCATGAGGACGTCGACGACGTTGTACGGCAGCCTGTCCTGAAACGCGGGCAGCGTCGGGCCGCGAACGATGGTCCACGTGTAGACCGTGCCGCGGCCCGTCGAGAGCTCCCAGGTGAAGTTGCGCGACAAGCAGCTCGGGCAGGCCGGCCGCGGGTAGTGACGGAAGCGTCCGCACGGCGTGCAGCGCTGGAAGCGCAGCTCGCCGCGCGCGGCGGCGGCGTAGAACTCGGCGTTGTCCTGCGACGGCTGCGGCAGTGGCAGGTTGCGCTGCAGGTGGGCTTCGCGATGCGAGGAGGACGCCATCAGAGCCTCCGCAGGATCACGGCACCGGTCGGGTCCGTGTTGCCGCCCGCGACCAGCACCAGGTCGCAGCCTTCCACCTGCGCGGTCGACGTGCCGCGGATCTGTCGCACGGCCTCGCTGGTGTTGTTGAAGCCGTGGATGAAGGCCTCCGAGAGCTGGCCGCCGCTGGTGTTGCACGGCAGGCGTCCGCCCTGCCACGAGAGCCCGCCGTTCGCCGCGAACGGCCCGCCCTCGCCGCGCGGTGCGAAGCCGTAATGCTCGAGCCCGATGATCACCAGCGAGGTGAAGAAGTCGTAGAAGAACGCGGCGCCGATCTCGCGTGGCTTGACGCCGGCCATCTCGTAGAGCTGCTTCGCGACGCGGACCGGCGACTCCTCCTGCCACGGGCGCTCGAACATCGTCGACAGCCGGATGTGGTGCGAGCCCGCGGCCATGGCTCCGGCGAGGATCACCGCCGGCGGCTGGCGCAGGTCGCGTGCGCGCTCGACCGACGTCACGATGAACGCGACCGCGCCGTCGGTCTCGATGTTGCAGTCGTAGAGCCGCAGCGGATCCGCGATCATGCGCGATGCGTGGTGGTCCGCGCGCGTCATCGGCGCGCGCATGACCGCGTTCGGGTTGCGCATCGCGTGCTCGCGGAACGCGATCGCGACGTCGGCGTAGTGGTCGTCCGTCGTGCCGTGGTCGATGCGGTGGCGCATCGAGATCATCGCCATCTCCTGGAACGCGGAGACGAGCCCCTGCGGCACGTGCCACTGGTTCAGGCCGGGCAGCGACGTCGACAGCTTTTCCCAGTAGCGGCCGCCCTGCGTCGGGTCCTTGCCGTAGCTCGACTGCTTGCCGCGGGCGCGCGAGCGGAACACGAGAACGGTCTCGGCCATGCCGGAAGCGATCGCGCTCGCGGCGACGACGAGCACCGACGCCGACCCGCCACCACCCCAGGCCGTGCCGGCAAAGAAGCGCAGCAGCGGGTTGCCGAGCACCGACAGGAGCTGCTCCTCGTCGGTCTGCTCCATGTCGTAGCGCACGAGGCCGTCGATCTCGCGCGGCGAGATCCCCGCGTCGTCGCAGGCGGCGAAGATCGCCTCGACGGCCATCGCGTACTCGGACATGCCGAGGCTCTTCGCGAACCTCGTCTGCCCGATCCCGGCGATCGCGGCCTGGTCGCGGATCGTGCTGCGGTCGCTACGCATGTCCGGGCAGCATCGGCGATCGCCGCGCCGCGATCAACCACCGGCGTTCAGCGACGCCGTCGTGCGCGCGTTCCGCGCGGCACGAGTGGCGCAAGTGCCAGCGCCTTCGTCAGCAGCGACGACCGGCCGATGCGCGCTCGCGCGGCGCGGCTGAACACGCGCCGTTCGATCCCGCTGGCGTCCGCGCGGTCGGCGGCGGCCGCCGCGCGCCGTTCGAGTACGGCGGCGGGGACCCGCTCGACGAGCACCTCGACCTCGAGCTGGCGGTGCAGGATGGCGTGGCGAAACGTGCCCGCGCTCCGGCCGTCGGGTCGGACGCCGTCGCCCAGCCGCGCGGGCGGCAGCCAGAGATGGGGCAGGTACGGGAAGGCGCCGCGCTCGAGGAGGAGGCGACCGTCGTCGTCGTGCACCAGCGCGAGCGCGAGGCGGACGCGCTGGGTGGCACGGCGCGCCTTTGCGGGCGGGTATTCGTGCGTGACGCCGTGCGCGTGCGCCTCGCAGGCGCCGGCGATCGGACACGCGTCACAACGCGGGATTCGCGGCAGGCAGACGGTCTCGCCGAGCTCCATGAGCGCCTGGTTCCAGTCGCCCGGGCGCGCGCGGTCGAGCAAGGCCTCCGCCAGCCCCTGGTGCGGCGCGCCGCGTGCGTCGGGGCGCGGCAGGCGCGCGAGGCGGGAGAGAACGCGCACCACGTTCGCGTCGAGCGCCGTGTACGGCATGTCGTACGCGATCGAGAGCACGGCGCCGAGCGTGTAGCGGCCGACGCCCGGAAGCCGTGCGGCGATCGCCGGATCGCGCGGGAACGTCGCGACCCCGCGCGCGCGCAGGGCGCGCGCGGCGCGGTGCAAGCTGCGCGCGCGCGTGTAGTAGCCGAGCCCGGACCACGCGGCGAGCACGCTCTCCTCGCTCGCGCGCGCGAGCGCCGCGACGTCGGGGAAGCGACGCAGGAAGCGCTCGAAGCGCGGTAGCACCGCCTCGACGCGCGTCTGCTGCAGCATGACCTCCGCGACCCACACCCGGTACGGGTCGCGGTCGCGGCGCCACGGTAGCGGCCGGACGTTCGCGTCGTACCAGGAGAGCAGCGCGCGCCGGACGCGCGCTGCACGACGCGCGGCGGCTGGCGCCGCGTCGGGCGCCGCGTCGGGCGGCGCGGCGGCCGGTGTCGCGCTCACCAGGCGGTCCAGCCTCCGTCGACGAAGACCGTGGTGCCGGTGACGAAGCTCGACGACGGTGCGGCGAGGAACAGCAGTGCGCTCTGCAGCTCGCGCGGGTCGCCGAGGCGCCCCATCGGCGTGAGCGTCTCGGTCTTGGTGCGGAACTTCTCCTTCGCGAAGCCGCCCTCGGTCATCTCGGTGGGGAACCAGCCCGGCGCGAGCGCGTTCACCGTGATGCCGTGCTGCGCCCACTCGATCGCGAGCTGGCGCGTGACGTTCAGGAGCCCGGCCTTGGCCGCGCTGTAGCCGGTGCCGTGGTAGATCGGGTTCGCCGCCGCCGAGATGACCGACGTCACGTTGACGATGCGCCCGCCCTTGCCGCGCGCGATCATGCGCTTGCCGACCTCCTGGCACAGCAGCCACGCCGCGGTGAGGTTCAGACGGATGGTCTGGTCCCACTTCTCGCGCGAGTAGCGCTCCGACGGTCCGACCAGGGCGATGCCGGCGTTGTTCACCAGCACGTCGATCGCGCCGAGGCGCTGCTCGGTCTGCGTGACCGCGTCCTCGATGTCGGCGTCGGCGCCGAGGTCGGCGGCGATCGCCTCCGCGCGCACGCCGGCGGCGCGCAGCTCCGCGGCGAGGCTCT
>VGTK01000039.1 GCA_016874715.1 Deltaproteobacteria bacterium
CGGTGGCAGGTTCGTCCCGCGCGGGTCGGCAGCTTCTGCCGTGCGCCGGGGGCGCGCGCCGGCCCGAGGCCGTCGCCGCATCGTGGTCGCGTGGCTCCGGCGTGGCATGGGCGTTGCGACGCGAGCACGGCATGAGCGTTCAACTTCGAGCCATCCAAGCCAGGCCGGCAGGCACGTCGCAGGTCGAGCGTGCGCGCTCGCGTGACCGCGACGGGCGCAAGGACTTCGCCGCATTGCTCGGACAGCAGGAGACCGCCGCAACGGCCGGCGCCGGCCGCAACGGCACCTCCGTCGCGTCCTCCGCGGCCGGGGCCAGCGACTCGGTCGTCCATCGCAGACCGGGAACGGCGTCCACACCGCGGGTGCCGCTCGCCGACGCGAGCGGGCGCTCGCTGCCGACGGGCCCGACTTCCGAGACCAACCCCGGCACGCCGGGACGCAACCCGGCGACCGCCGGGAACGAGGTGACGTCGCGCGGGACGCTGAGCGACAACCCGCGCACGGCCGGCATGTACATCCCGCCCGACTTCTACCACGGCACGTCGTACTCCCCGGTGTTCGACCAGCAGGACGCCAGCGGCCACTGGGTACCGACGCCACGCTTCGCGGGGCAGGTCGTCTACGGCCCGTGGCGAGGGAGCCTGCCCGACGACTTCGACCCGAACGCGCGCGTCGTGCACGACCCGCTCATGAAGCAGCAGGGTCACTACTGGTGGAAGCAGGACGAGAACGGCAACTGGGTGAAGCGCGAGACGGGCTACGGGGGCATCCCGCTGAACGACGACGGCAAGCCGATGTTCACGCCCGACCCGGTCCGCTTCCCGGAGTACTTCGTCGGGTCCGACGAGGACGAGTCCGCCTGAGCGACCGGCGACGGATACGGTGCAAACCCGCCACCCCCCGGTTCGGGATCACCGACCTGCAGGCGAGACGAACATGATGTCCTGGTGGCGGACCTCGCGCAGCCGCTTCGCGCGCAGCACCGTCGCGAGGGCGTCCTCCCAGGGGCGGTCCACGAGCGACACGGTGATCGTACCGCCGACCTCCGGCGCGAACACGACGCTGTAGCCGCCGGCGCCCGCGACGAGCTCGATCACGGTACGCACGTCCGCCTCGGCGAAGTCGATCGAGATGCGCTTCGCTGCGGCGTGCGTCGCCTCGACCAGCGGCGCCGTGCTCTGGCTCGGCTCGGGGGTGGCGACGGGCACGGGCGCGTCCGATGGCTCGACGAGTGCTGCCGGCTGCGTCGGCTCGGGCGGCGGCGCCAGGCCGGCGGCAGCGTCCGCCGGCGCCTCGAGCTCGGCCGACGGTGTCCCGGCGACGTCCTGAGGTATCGGCGCAGACCGCCCCGCCACGCTCGCGTCACCCGGGGCGAGCGCCGCCTGTGGCGCCGTCGTCGTCGCCGTCTCGCTCGTCCGCACCTGCTCGCTCGTGGGCGGCGGATCGATCGTGGGTAGCGGCTCACTGGTCGGCGGCGAATCGGTCGCCGGCAGCGACGGAGAATCCGGTGTCGTCCCCTCCGCGGGTGGTGGCAGCGCGGCAGAGGCCGCGATCGTCGCCGGCGGAGCCCCATCCACGGACGTTGCCGCCGCGGCGGGCAGCGCCGTCCGCTCGGGCGCGGGCGTGCTCGCGGCACCGGGCGTGTCTCCGAGCTCGGCACCGAGCAGGATACGGCTGTCGTCGGAGGCGCTCGCGGCCGTACCGTCGGCAGGCGACAGGTACGCGACGATGCGGTTGCCCTGCGCTCGCACGCTGAAATCGGCGCGCTGGCGGAGATCGATCACCACCCGCGACCTGGCGTCCGGTGCCGCGTGCTGTCCGGTGCGGACGCGCTCGACCAGCGGATCGCCGGTGGCCCCGATGATCCGGGGCAGGAGAGCACAGCTGGTGTTCGGCACGTCGACCACCAGCCGGTTGTTCACCAGCAGCGACACCTCGGGCTCGGCGGTGCCGTCGAGCTCCAGCACGACGCGCGTCGTCGGCGGGGCGCTCTCGATCGATACCCTCACGATGCGAGTCGCGGTCTGCGCCGACCGCGGGGCCGGCGGCACGCCGCTGGCACCACTCTCGACAGGCGGCGGGACAGACACGTTCGCGGGGTCGCTCGCAGCCCCGATGCTACAGCCGCCCGAGACCGCGATCGCGATCAGCAAGACGGCCGCCCGCTGGCCTCCGCACCCCCCCCAGGCGTCCGCACCCGCCACGCGGGTGCTTTGGCACAGGACGGCCGGCGGATCCAGCGCGGCCGGCTCCACCGGCGGCGCCGTGTGCGGACGGCGTCAGCGGCCCGCAGTCGCCGTGGCGCCATGTGCGGACAGCATCAGTGGGCTGCCGGCGCGGTGACAGCGCGAGATCCCCCGTCGAGCGCCGTGGCGAGGCTCTCGAGTCCGTCGAAGGCCGGCGCGGTCTCGCGCAACGTTCGGTACTCGGAGCGTGCCGAGTCGAGGTCTCCCAGGCGAACGTGGATGCCCGCCAGCGCGAAGCGCAGAGACGGGTCGCGCGGCACGCGCGCCACCGACTCCTCGAGGAACGGCCGCAGACCACGCCAGCGCTCGAGCGCGCAGCCGGTACGCAGCAGCCAGTGGACGGCCTCGGCGTCGCCGGGACGTTCGCGCACGAGGTCCGAGAAGATCTGCCACGCGTCCTCGCTCGCGCCGGCGCCGAGCGCCGCCATGCCGAGGCCGAGGGTGCTCTTGCGCTCGTCCGCGCCGCCCGCGCGCGCCCGCGCGAACGCCTCGCGCGCCGCGGTGAAGCGCTCGCGCTGCAGCTCGACGACACCACGCACGAGCAGGCCGCGCGGGTCGTCGGGGCGCCGTGCGAGCAGCGTCGCAACGTGCTGCTCGGCCGCCGCGAGGTCGCCGTGCTCGAGAGCCGTGGTCGCCAGCGCCGCGCGCGCCGCCGCGTTCTCCTCGCAAGCCAGGAGACGCGCCCAGAAGGCTGCCGCGCGCTCGGGGACCCCGGCACGCGGGCACAGCTCCTGCGCCGCCCAGGCGAGAGCCCCGGGATCGGCGGGCCACGCGTCGGCCTCGGCGAGCAGCGGCGCCGTCGCCGCGAAGCCGGTCTCGGCGGCGCGCTTCTCGGCCTCGGCAACGAGCTGCCAGGCCGCGCGCTCGGTCTCGGGCAAGTGCGCGAGCACGGCGCGCGAGCCGTCGTCGAGGTCGCGCCTGAGGATGACGAACCCGTCCTCGAGAACGGTGTGTACGTGGTCGGCAACCGACACGTGCTTCCAGCGCCTGGCGAGCCGCGCCGCGTTACTGGTGTCGTTCGCGTGCCGCCCGGCGGTCTGGCTCTCGAGGTGGAAGAGCACGCTCTTCGGCTCGTAGACGACACGGCCGCCGCGCTCGCGCAGCCGGAGGCACAGGTCGACGTCCTCGAAGGAGTTCACGAACCCCTCGTCGAAGCCGGAGACGGCGCGGAACGCGTCGGCGCGGACCAGCATGCACGCGCCCGTCACGACTTGCAGCTCGCGCGAGCGGTTCGCCGGTGCGAAGTCGCCCGGCAGGTGCGCGTAGAGGTGGTAGGGTCGGCTCTGCTGATCGAAGATGACGCCGGCGTGCTGCAACGTGCCGTCCGGATAGAGCAGCTTGCTGCCGACCACGGCGACCTCGGGCCGGCTCTCGACGACGTCGACCAGCGCGCGCAGCCAGCCGTAGAGTGGCACGGTGTCGTTGTTCAGGAAGACGAGGTAGCGCCCGCGCGCGGCGGCGGCGCCCTGATTGCATGCCCTGGCAAAGCCGAGATTGGTCTCGTTGCGAATCACGCGCACGCCCGAGCCGATCTCCGCGAGCAGCTGCGGCGTCTCGTCGGTCGACGCGTTGTCGACCAGAATCACCTCGGCCGACACTCCATCGGTGACCTCGGCGAGCGCGGTGAGGCACTGCCGCGTCAGCTCGGCGCGGTTGTGCAGCGGGATGACGATCGAGCAGTCGGGTGCCACCTCGCCCGGCGCGCTGTCCGGTGGCGAGGAGCCCGCGAACGCTTGCGCCCGCGCGGCTGCGAGCGTTCGCTGCTGCGCTTCGGCGGCTCCGGGAACGGCGGCCGAGAGGTGCGCGTAGCGGTGGTAGAGGAGCTCCAGCGTGCGCGGGAAGTCCTCGCGGTGGCAGCTCGTGGTGGAGGAGCCGTCGTTGCGCCAGCTGAAGCAGCAGGTTGCCTCCTCCAGCTGGTGGAACGGCCAGTGCGCCGACAGGCGGATCAGCAGGTCCCAGTCCTCGTGGGTGATCAGCTCCTCGTCGAACGTACCGACGACCTCCAGGCAGTCACGCCGGTGCACGAGGCACGGCATCGGGATGTAGTTCCCCACGAGCAGCTGCTCGCGTCCGTACGGCATACGGTACACAGGTACGGTCTCGGTCGCGGCCCAGCCGTCGCCCCGCATCTCCTCCGTGACCCGATCGGCATATGCGTAGGCGACGGCACCTCCGGTGCGCTCGAGCAGCCCGACCAGTCGCTCGAGGTGCTGCGGCAGGTACCAGTCGTCGTCGTCGAGGTAGGCCACGTACTTGCCGCGTGCGAGCGCGAGCGCCGCGTTCCGGGCGGCCGAACGATTCCGGTTGCGGCCCAGCCGCACGTAGGTGATCCGGCCCGCGGCATCGAGCGGACGGAGCACCTCGTCGACCGGGCAGCCGGCGTCGTTGACGACGATCAGCTCGAGGTTCGGATACGTCTGCGCGAGCACGCTCTCGACGGCGCGGACCAGGAAACGCGGCCGATCGAAGGTCGGCATGACGACCGACACCAGCGGCAGCTCGGTCTCTTCCCCGGTCGTGTTCGTGCGAGCCGCCGCAGCAGCCGCGGAGAGAGCAGAGAGTGCCCCTTCGTCGAGCTGGGGCGGGGTTGCGAGGGCTGGTACGGGCGCGCCAGCCGTCGCGCCGACGCTCGCAAGCGGTCCCGCGTCCGCGTTGAGCGACATGCGCACCGGTGACGGCAGCAGTTCCAGGTAGCAGCCGCCAGGCGCGGGCCGTGTCCCCCGGCCCTCCGGCCAGTGCACGATGCGCGCCTTCTCCGACTCGGCCACCGACAGCCCCTGATTCGCATGCTCGTTGCTGGTCTGCGACCGCAGGTAGACGCCGAGCACCTCCGGGACGTGCACGAACGTCTCGCCGCGCGCCACGGCGCGCAGCCAGAACTCGTAGTCGCCGGCGGTGACGTAGTTCGGATCGTAGCCGCCGTGCTGCTCGTGCAGGCGACGACGGTACACGGGCTGCGGTCCGACGGCGCACACCTGGAACATCCGGACGGGATCGAAGTCCGGCCAGCGCAGGTGTCCGACCACGGTCGCCATGTCCGCGCTCTCGTTCTCGGTGTCGGTGATGGCGACATCGGCATAGGCGAGCGCGTGCTGCGGGTTGCGCTCCAGCACCTCGACGAGACGCTCGAGCGCATCCCGGCGGTGCCGGTCGTCGGCGCAGGCGAGGGTCAGGTACTTGCCGCGAGCCGCGGCGACGCAGCGGTTCGCGGCGGACGTCGTGGTCTCGCGCTCCGGCGTCCGGAGATAGGCGATGTTCGGGTACCTCGCGATGTACTCGCGGACGATCGCGGCCTCGTCGGTCGGCGAGCCGGTATCGACGACGACGATCTCGAGGCGCGGCAGGATGGTCTGCGCGAGCAGGTCGTCGAGCAGACCGCGCATGAAGCGCTCGGCGCCGTAGACGAAGCAGAGCGCCGACAGGATCGGCCTTTCGACGAAGCTCGCGCTGCGCTCCCAGACCTCTGAAAACTCGCGCGGGGCGTCCATCAGAAGGCACCTTTGACGACGTACGCGCCGGGGTTGCTGCACCAGTCGAAGCGCTTGAGCTCGACATTCCGGCCGGCGAAGAACTCGTCGACCGCACGGCTCTCGCCCTCCCACGGCGGAATGCCGTACTCGTCGAACGCGACGATGCCGCCCGGCACGACAAGCGGCCAGAGCCGCTCGAGCCCGACCTTCGTCGGACGGTAGAGGTCGACGTCGAAGTGGAGCAGCGCGATGCGCAGCCCGGGATGGCTCGCGACGTACTCGGGGATGGTGCGCTCGGCATCGCCCGCGACCAGCTCGATGCGCGGCTTGTACGGAATGAACCGGTCGGCATCGAAGACGCCGATGAGGTCGCGCAGCTGCTCCTCGAACGCACCACCATCGAAGCCGCCGGTGACCTTGCCGAATCCGGGGTCGGCGCTGCCGTCTTTCTCGTCGAGCGTGCCGAACCCGGCGAAGTTGTCGAAGCCGATGACCTTCCGGTGGCGATCCCCCATGTTCCGGATCTCCATGAAGTTCGCCCACGACAGCAGCGAGGCGCCCCGATAGACGCCCAGCTCGACGATGTCGCCGGGCAGGTCCTTCACCTGCCGGAACAGCTCGTAGTGCGCGAGAAAGCGCTTGAGAAACACGCGTCGCGTGTAGAGCTGGAAGTTGCGCCAGACCTCGCGGCGGGAGACGTCGAAACGCTCGAAGTGCGACTCGAGCATGTCCTCGATCTGGTCGTCGGCGGCGAAGTTGCGCCGTCCGTCGAAGACGCGCTCGCTGCTGCGCTCGGCTCTCGTCTCGCTGCTGTGTGCGATCATGCGACCTCCATCGCTGCGCTGCGGCGCGTGAACGCGCCGCTCGGGATGTCGAAGTAGTCCTTGTCGGCGACGGCGTCGCAGGGCCGAACCAGGCGGAACTCGAGCGATCGGCGCTCGGGCTGGCTCGGGTCGGGAACGAAGCTGCGGTGCGGCACGAGGTCGCCGAACACGAGCGCGTCGCCGAGCGCGAGCCGGAAGAGCGCGTGCGGTCCGGCGGGCGCTTCGTCCAGGCCGGCGCCGAAACCCGATGCAGCGCCGTGCGGCAGCTCCGCGAAGCGACCGGCCACGAACTCGACCGTCGGCCGCCGCGCGGGATCTTCGTCGAGTGGAACGAAGCAGGTCACGTGCTGGTCGTGGCCGCGAGCGCCGAGCAGGCGCTGGTAGGCGACGTCCTGATGCCAGGGGACGAGGTGGGCCGCGGTCGAGACCCGCCGCACCTGTGGCGGAAACGCAACCCAGGTCGCGTGTCCGATCGCGTCGAGCAGCGCGCGTGACGGATCACGAAACGCGTCCATCCAGGTCGGGTCGAGGCGCAGTGCGTCGGAGGCCTCGCCGCGCGCGATGGCGGTGTGCTCGCGCGTGGTCGCTGCCTGCGTCTGGCGCTCGTCGCACACCCGGTCGAGGTGGCTGCGCAGCGCGCGCAGCCGTGCCGGGGCGAACGCCCCACGGACGTGCGCGACCGCGTGCCGCGCCGGATCCACCTTCGCGTCAGGCATCGGAGCCTCCCAGGCCGGCGGCCACGTCGTCGTAGTTCCAGCACCAGCGGCGCTGGTCGACGAAGCGGCCCACGGCCACGTTGGCGAGCTCGGGGCAGGTCCGGACGTCCTCGGCCAGTGCGAGCGCAGCCTCCCGCGCGGCAGTCGGCTCGTGCGCGCTCGCGCGCCGGACGAGGGACTCGATGCGCGTCCGCTCGACGCCGTCGGCCCAGGTGGCGCGCGCCAGCTCCAGCGCGAAGTCGCCGTACCCGAGCAGAAGCGCGCTGGTGAACAGCGTGTGCAGGCGACGCTCGCTCGACGGCAGCAGCGACGCAGGACCGCCGGGCAGCGGATCTCGCAGGAAGACCGCGTCGGCGTACATCAGGCGCTCGCGGCCGGCGGCGTTGCGCTTGTCGAGCGCGCGCTGTGACCGGTGGTGCAGCGACGCGAAGCCGTAGAACGCGAACCCGCGCCCGCGCAGCAGCAGCTCGACCTCCGAGAACAGGCGCTGACCGCGGTAGAGCTCGCAGAACGACACCTCGCTGACGATCGCGACCGCGCGTTCGTCGAGCGTGCGGCGCGCGCCTTCGAGGATCTCGTACTCCGTGCCCTGCGTGTCGAGCTTCAGCAGCTCGCCCCAGAATGTCTCGTCGGCACGTTGCTCGAACAGCACGTGGTCGAGCGTCGTGGTCTCGAGCGGCTCGCGGTCGAGCACGCGCCACTTCGCCATGCCGTAGCGGCGCGTGAAGTCGTCGTTCGGGTGACGAAGGGAGCTGTTGGTCGGCGCCGACAGAACGTGAAGCTGCGCGGCGCCGCAGCGCTCGCCGAGCGCCTGCGGCTCGATCTCGCAGCACGCCCAGGGCGAGCCGGGCGCGACCTCGAGGCGCAGCCGCGCGCACTCCTCTGCCGCAGGCTCGAAGCCGAGGACCGCCGTGTGCCGCGCCAGCGGCTCGACCAGCGGATGAATCCCACCGCGCGCCCCGACGTCGACGAAGCCGAGCGGGCGGCCTGCGAGCGCGAGCCCCGGTGCCGAGGAAGCGAAGTCCGGGTCGTCGGCGAGGCCGTTGTGGCCGAGGTGAATCACGAGAGTCTCCCCTGGTAGACGTCGATCTCGGTGCGACGCGCGCTCTGGCCCGGCCGGAAGGCGCTGCCGCGCCGTACGTACGTCGCGAGCAACGCCCGCCGCGTACGCCACGCCCGGTTCGGGTGCGAGGCGTGCAGCAGGTGACCGTGCAGGAAGACCACCCCGCCGCGCGGCACGACCACCGTGCGCGGCGTGTAGCCCTCGGGCACGACGACCGCCTGCCGGATCGCATTGAAGGCCTGGTTCGGGTGCGGCACGACGCCGGCGACCGGGACCACCGGCAGCAGCGGCTCGCGCTGGCTCCCGGGCCACGCGAGCAGCGCGCCGTTGTCCTGGTCGACGTCGTCGAGCGCCATCCACGCGGACGCGAACGCGTCGGGTGCGGCCTCGACGTAGTGGTTGTCCTGGTGCGTGGCGAAGCCGGGTGTGCCGGGAACGCACGGGAAGTACTGGCTCTGGATGCCGCTCACCCGCCCGCCGACCAGGCGCTCGACGATCTTGACGATCGCCGGCGCACCGAGCGCCGCCAGGAAGGCCTCGTGCGTGCGGTGCGGGTTCATCACGGGCGCGACGGGCGCGTCGCCGCCGTCGAGGAGCTCGCCCGCAGCGGCGCAGAGGCGCTCGCACGCCTCGGTGGACAGCGCGCCCGGCTCGACGAAGAAGCCGTCGCGCTCGTAGAGACCCAGCGCCCGCTCCGGATCGCTCGCGAAGTGTGACGACGTGCCGCCGCCGACCCGTCCCCGACCGAGGACATCGCTGAGCGGCGGCGCGTCAAGCTGCACGATGGACCTCGGTGCGATCTCGATACCAGCGGACCGTCTGCTCGATGCCGGCCCGGAACGGCGTCCGATCGCGGCGGCCGAGGATCGCGTCGGCCTTGGTGGTGTCGAGCATGCGGTACGGGATCGCGTCCGGCTTCGTCGGGTCGTACTGCGGCGTCGCGTCGTGCCGGCACACGTCGAGGATCGTTCGCACGGCCTCGCGGATCGCCAGCTCGCTGCCGCTCGCGAGGTTCAGCGGGTCGCAGCGGAACGGACGCTCGAGCGAGAGCACGGCGAGCAGGTCGTCGACGAAGTCGTCGACGAACAGGAAGTCGCGGACGGCCGCGCCGTTGCCCCAGACGACGAACGGCGTCTCGCGGGCCAGCGCACGCTTGATGAGCGCCGGCAGGACGTGCGAGCGGTCGTCCTCGAACTTGTCGCGCGGGCCGTAGATGTTGCTCGGCCGCACGATGGCGACGCCGACGCCGTAGCGGTCGTGGTAGAACCGCGCGAGCTCCTCGACGTAGCGCTTCATCCACCCGACACCCTGGTAGAGCGCAAAGGGCTGTCGGTTGAGGTCGAGCTCGTCCTCGCGGAGCGGTCGGAACGCCTCCTGGTAGACCGTGGAGCTGCTGATCACCAGCACGCGCTCCACCCCGTTGATGCGGCACGCCTCGAAGAGGTTGGAATGGATCTGCAGGTTCGGCAGCACGAGGCGCGTCGGCTCGTCGCGCATGATCTGCGCGCCAAAGGTCTGCGCGGCGCAGATGACGACGTCCTGCATGCGCGCCGTCGCGACGAGGCAGTCGTCGAGACGCGTCAGGTCGGCGCGCAGGTGGTGCTCGGGTAGCAACGCGGGCGCGCGCTCGTGGAACGTGCCACGTACCTCGGCGCCGAGCCCGTAGAGACGGTCGAGGAGCGCCGAGCCGGCGAGACCCGCCGCTCCTGCGACGAGGACACGGCGGCCCTTCACGACCGATCTCCGGATCGGGCGACGCCCTGGTCGCGCTGCGAGACGATCGGGGCGCGCGTCGGCCACCACAGCCCGAGCTCGGGGTCGTCCCATGCGAGCGTGAACTGGCCCGCGCGATCGTAGTAGCTGGACTGCTTGTAGTGGAAGATCGCCTGCTCGCTGAGCACGTAGTGACCGTTGCCGAAGCGCGGCGGCACCAGGATCGACAGGCGGTTCTGGTCGGAGAGCGTGAAGCCCTCCCACTCGCGGTACTGCGGCGACGTCGCGTCGTTGTTGATCACGACGAGGTAGAAGCGCCCGTGCAGGCAGGAGATCAGCTTCCAGGTCGAGGCGTCGCCGTGGATGCCGCGCAGCACGCCGTGGGTCGACACCGAGATGTCGTCCTGCACGAAGTCGACGTCGATGCCGGCGTCGTGCGCCAGCTGACGGTTCCAGATCTCGACGTACTCGCCGCGGAAGTCCTCGAAGCGCGTCGTGGGCTCGAGGATGCGGACACCGTCGAGGCGCGTCGGGCGTACGGTCAGCTCGGGGGCGAGCCCCGGCGCGCTGCGGCTCTGCGCTGCGGACGCGCGCGGCGTGGGTGCGCCCGTCGCTCCGGCGGTCCGGGTGCGCGCGCGCGCGGGCGCGCGCTGCGGACGTCGTTCACCGAGCTGCGACATCGTTCCTCTCCTCCCCACCGGATCGCTCGTGCGAACGCGGGTGCCGGATCACGCCGACAGCCGGCTGTCGGCGGCCCTGTCGGCGAAGTAGTTCTTCCGCTGCCGGAACTCGCACTCGTTCGCGACGTACCAGGCCCAGGTCTCGCACAGTCCGTCCTCGAGGCTCGTCGCCGGCTGGTACCCGATCCGGTCCTGCGCCCGCCCGATGTCCATCACGCGCGTCGGGAACCCGGCGGGCTTGGTCGGGTCGAAGTCGTAGCGGAAGGGCGTCACCCGCGAGAGGGTCTCGACGAGCTCGCGGATCGACACGCCGACCCCGCTGCCCAGGTTGGTGATCTCGCCGCCGGTGCCGCGGTAGAGCGCCAGGATCGTGCCCTCGGCGACGTCGCGGCTGTAGACGAAGTCGCGCACCGCGGTGCCGTCGCCCCAGACGACCAGCGGGTCCTCACCGGCGCGCACGCGGCTCATGAGCGCCGGGATCACCATCGCGCTCGCCGGGTCGAAGTTGTCGCCCGGGCCGTACACGTTGGCGAGGCGCACGACGGAGAACGTGTCGATCCCGAACTCGCGCCGATACGCGTCGATCTGGAGCTCGCCCATGCGCTTCGCCCAGCCGGGGAAGAGGTCCATCGGTGCGCCGTCCCAGGCGTCGTCCTCACGGAACAGCTCGCGGCTGGGGTAGGCCCCGATCGAGCTCGTGTAGACCAGGCGCTTGACGCCGCTCACGCGGCTCGCCTCGAGGACGTTGGTGTTCATCAGCAGGAGCGGCACGAAGAAGCTCGCCGGCTGGCGGGTCGTGACCTCGACCGAGCCCTTGATTCCCGCGAGGTGGAAGACGAGCTCCATGTCGCGCGTCACCTCGTGGCAGAAGGCGACGTCGGTGAGGTCGCCGAGCAAGTGGTCCGCGCGCGGGTCCACGTGCAGCTGGTCGAGCGACGCGGTCCGCACGCAGGCGCCCGCATCGCAGAGGATGTCCACGACCTGGCGGCCGACCATGCCCGTGCCGCCGGTGATCAGGACGTTGCGGCCGCGGAACCAGCTGAGGATTCGTTCATCGATCATCTTGACTGCTCCCATGATGGTTCTTGCGACGGGGGTGCCACACCAGGCTCCCCCAGCCGTCGTGGAACTCGCTCCCCAGGTGGCGGCGCACCTCGAGCAGCTCGATGCGGCCCTCGCGGGCGAGGAACTCGAGGCGCGGCAGGTAGCCACGCAGATAGCCGCGTCGCTCGGCGTAGCGCTTCGCCGCTTGCTCGAAGGGATCGCTCGCGTCGTACATCTCGTGCAGCGGCTCGACGTGGACGCAGAGCGCCGGCGCCTGCGCGAGGAGGAAGCCGAGGAACGCCTCGAAGCGCTCGCCGAGCTGCTCCATCGCACCGATCGTGACGACGGCGCTGCCCGGCTTCAGCACCAGCTCCCGGTCGGGCGCGAACATGTCGAACCGTCGGCCGGAGATCGGGTAGCCGGTGCTCTCCGCGACGAGGTCGAGCAGCTCCTGTGACGGCGTCGCCCAGTCGAGGCCGACGATCGGGCGTTCCGGGAGGAGCCGCGCGAACGCGGCGACGTTGTGGCCCGGCCCGCAGCCGAACTCGTAGATCGCGGTCGCCTCGCCGAGCCAGCGCGCGGCGAGCCAGGTCTGCAGCACGTCGACGAAGCTCGCCTCGAAGCGCGGGCTCTGCGGCCGCACGTAGCGGCCGAGCACGCGCATGGTGCGCGAGGGCTTGCGAAAGTAGTGCGGCTCGAGGTCGGCGAGATCGCGCGACCCGGCGAAACGGGCGAGGATGTCGCCCCAGCCGGCCTCCCACGCGGGCTGCCGCGACGGCCCGGAGACCGGCAGCGGCGCGTTGAGCGCCGCACGGACCCGATCCTCGACCGCCCGCAGCTCGCTGCCGGCCAGCGGGGTCATGCGGAAATCGTGCGCGTCGATCGCTTCGCGGGTGATCTCGGGCAGCCCCTCGGCAGTGGTTCCGAGCAGCTTCGCGAACTCCTCGTGGCCCAGCGTGAAGCCGGCCTCCGCGGCGTTGCGCCCGGCGAGCCTCGCCTGCGAAGGATTCTGCCGGGCGAGGCCGGCGTCGCAGCGCATCCGGAGCGTGGCCCTCGCGTCGGAGCCCGTCTGGACCGCCGCCCTCGCGTCGGAGCCCGTCTGGACCGCCGCCCTCGCGTCGGAGCCCGTCTGGACCGCCGCCCTCGCGTCGGAGCCCGTCTGGACCGCCGCCCTCGCGTCGGAGCCCGTCTGGACCGCCGCCCTCATGCGGTCTTTCCTGCGGCCCGTGCCACGTCGACGGGACGGGCGGTCTCGGTGCGCGGGGCGCGCGCCGTGCGTCCGGCGAGCTCACGCCGGACCGGGGGCGCGGCTTCGACCGCTGCCGCTGGCGCCTGCACTCCGTAGTGGATGATCCGGCTGCCCTCGTTCTCGAAGGCGAAGGGCACGTGCAAGTGACCAGCGAGTGCGCGCAGCACGCTCGCCTGCCGGTGCGGTGGCACGAAGAAGCACAGAAAGCCCGAGCTGCCGGCCCCCAGCAGCTTGCCGCCGAGCGCGCCATGCCGGACGGCCTTCGCGTAGAGGTCGTCGACCGTCTCGTTCGAGATCATCGGGCTCAGGCTGCGCTTCAGGAGCCAGCTCTCGTGCAGCAGACGGCCGAAGTCGTCGAGGCTGCCGTCGCCCGTCAGAATCGCGAGCGCCTCGTCGACCATCGCGCGCATGCGCAGCAGTGCGGCGCGACGTGCATCGAGGTTGGCGAGCATGTCGCCGGCGATGGCCGACGCGAACCGGCTCGTGCCCGTGTAGAAGAGCATCAGGTGGCGCTGCAGCTCGACGAGCCGGTCGGGGCGCGCGGTGACCGGGTCGACGCGGATCTCGCCGCTCTTGCGGAACTCGATCAGGTTCAGGCCGCCGTAGGCGGCCGCGACCTGGTCCTGCGAGCCGACGTTCTCGGCCAGGACCTCCTGCTCGAGGCGCATCGCGGTCAGCGCCAGCGCGTGCCTGCCGATCATCTGACCACGCAGCGCCGTCAGCGCCTTGACGAGCCCGACGGCAAAGGACGAGCTCGAGCCCATGCCGGCGCGCGCCGGCAGATCCGCCTGGTGGTGGATCTCGATGCCCGTGGTGTCGTCGTAGCCGAGCAGGCGCAGGCCCTCGCGCACGGCGGGGTGCAGGATCTCGGCGATCGTGCCCACGGTCTCGACGTGCGACCAGACCACGCGGTGCCGCGTGGTGAAGAACGGCGGCAGCTGCCGCACGCTCAGGTAGCAGTACTTGTCGATCGTCGTCGACAGCACGGCGCCGCCCTCGCGGCGGTACCACGCCGGGTAGTCGGTGCCGCCGCCGAAGAACGACAGGCGGAAGGGTGTGCGCGAGAGGATCACGCCGCCAGCGCCCGGTCTTCGCGGATGCGTCCGCGGTGATAATCGAGCAGGTCGCGCAGCGTGGTCTCGAGCGGCACCTGCGGCTCCCAGCCCGTCGCGGCACGAAACTTCGACGTGTCGGGGATCTGCAGCGTGACGTCGGACGGACGCACCAGCGCCGGGTCCACCTCGTAGCGGATCCGGCAGCCCGCCATGCCGATCAGGACGTCCAGCATCTCGCCGACCGTCATCGTGCGCTCGCCGCCGATGTTGTAGACCTCGCCCGGCGGGCATTTCTCGAGCAGGAGCCAGTAGGCGCGCACGGCGTCGCTCACGTCGGCGAACGTGCGCACGCTGTTCAGGTTGCCGACCTTGATCGGGTTCGGCCGGCGGCCGCTCTCGACCTCGGCGATCTGCTTGGCGAAGGCGCTTTCCGCGAACACGTCGCCGCGTCGCGGGCCCGTGTGCGTGAACATGCGCGTGCGGACCGTCTTGATGCCGTACGAGAGGAAGTACTGGAGAGCGATCATGTCCTCGCCGCACTTCGAGACGGCGTACGGGCTCGCCGGGCGAAACTCGTTGCTCTCGCGGATCGGCACCTCGTCGGGTCGGACCTGGCCGTAGACCTCGGACGAGCTGCAGATGTGGATCCGCGGATCGATGCCGGTAAGGCGGACCGCGTCGAGCAGGTTGGTCGTCCCGATCACGTTCGTGTGCAGCGTGTCGGCGGGAGCCGTGAAGCTCGCCGAGACGTACGACTGCGCCGCGAGGTGGAAGATCCGCTCCGGACGGACGGTCTCGAGGATCCGCACCAGCGAGTGCAGGTCGCGCAGCTCACCCTCGTGCAGCGTCACGCGTCCCGCGGTCTTGACGAGGTTGGCGCGCGGGCTACGCCAGCGCACCATGCCATGCACCTCGACGTCGGGGTGGTGCGCGAGGACGTACTCGGCGAGGTGGCTGCCCACCATGCCGGTGATTCCGGTGATCAGGATCCGCATCGTCGTGTCTCCGTCGGGCCCCGCTTCGTCGGCTGCGCGACCCGCTCCGGCTCGCGCAGCGGCATCAGAAAGGCCCCTTGAAGCGCTTGTAGACGTCCGTGGCCGACGCATCGTCGGGCAGGGGTACGCCGTGCTGGTCGCGGCCCGTCGCGAGGCGAAGCACCTCGTCGGTCAGGCGCCGTAGGTTCGGGTAGTAGAGATCCTCGAGCGACTTGGCGGTCGGGCAGGGCGCCGGCGCCATGCCGAGCGTTCGCACGGGTGCCTTGAGCAGGCCGGGATCGCGCTCGCAGACCAGGCGGCACATCTCGGCGCCGACACCGTAGGCCTGCCACGAGGTGTCCGCGACCAGCAGGCGGCCCGTGCGCGCCACGCTGTCGAGGATGAGCTCGGTGTCCGGGTGCGATACGCAGTGCAGGTCGATGAGCTCGACGTCCGCGGCACCGATCTCTGCCAGGTACTCCGCCGAGCGCAGCGCCTCGAGCACCATGATCGAGGTCGCGACGACGGTGACGTCCTTGCCCGAGCGGAGCTTGCGCGAGCCCATGGGCGGCGTACGCGCAGCGCCCGCCGTCGTGTCGACGCGAAAGCCGATGTCGTAGAGCAGCCGGTGCTCGAGGCTCAGCACCGGACCGCGATGGTTGCGGATGAGCGCGGGGTAGGACGAGAGAATCGACTCCGAGGTCGCCGGCATGATGACGACCAGACCCGGGATGTGCGCGAACAGCGACTGCAGGCTCTGCGAGTGCTGCGCGCCCTGACCCCAGCTCCGTCCGACGATCATGCGGATCATCATCGGAACCTCGAAGCGGCCGCCGAACATGTAGCGGTACTTCGCGGCGAGGTTGACGATCTGGTTCATCGCAAGCAGCGCGAAGTCGGCCCGGATGTGCGTCTGGATCGGGTAGAGCCCGCCCAGCGCCGCTCCGACCGCGATGCCGGTGAGACCCTCCTCGGCGAGCGGCGTGTCCATCACGCGGTCCTTGCCGAAGGCCGCAGCGAGGCCGATCGTCGAGCCGAAGATGCCCTTGTGGTCGTCGACGCCCTGGCCGAGGAGGATCGCGTTCGGATCGTCCTCCAGCGCACCGCGCATCGTCGTCAGCAACGCGTCGCGGTAGCTCACGACCTCCGCGGAGCGCGTCTCGACCGGAGTCTCGATCTTGAAGGCGAGTCCCATGCGTTGCTCCTTCAGGCGACGTCGGCGAGGAGCGCGTCCGCGCCGGGCCAGGGGCTCTCCTCCGCGAACGCGACGGCGTCGTCGATCTCGCGCAGGATCTCCGGGGTGAACCGTGCGACCAGCTCCGTCTCGGTGACCAGGGGGTCGCTTCGCCGCCAGGGCTCCGCTTCGGCTGCCGCGCGGTAGCCGACGTGGTGGTCCTCGCCGATGCCGACGTGCTCCATCTGCCGGTACGTGTCGATGACCAGGAGCATCGGGCGGCGCTCGGCGCGCACGCGGACGGCTGCCGCCGAGACGGTCTCGTGAACCGCGCGCGGGTCGTTGCCACGCATGCAGCGACGCGTCGGGATGCCGTACGCGTCGGCGTGCTCGAGGAGATCGTAGGACTGCCGTACGCTGATCCGCGAGTGCACGGCGAGGCCGTTGTTCTCGCACAGGAAGAGTACCGGCAGCTGGTGCAGCGCGGCGAAGTTCAGCGACTCGTGGTAGACGCCTTCCTCCGTCGCGCCGTCACCGAACACCGCGAGGACGATCTGGTCGGTGTGACGACGCCTCGCGGCGAGCGCCGCACCGACCGCGTGCGGAATGGTGCTGGCGACGATCGCCGACGAGCCCATGAAGCCGACGTCGGGTGCGGCGAGGTGCATCGAGCCCGCCTTGCCGCCGCAGCAGCCGGTGGCCTTGCCGTACAGCTCGGCCATCATCTGCCGGAGGTCGCCGCCCTTTGCGAGGTAGAACGCGTGGCTCCGGTAGCTGCCGAAGACCAGATCGCCGGGCCGCAGCGCGGCGCAGGCGCCGGTCGCGACCGCCTCCTGGCCGATCGACAGGTGGACCGGGCTCTGGATCCTGTCCGACGGGTAGAGCTGGATGAGGCGCAGCTCGACCAGCCGGATGCGCAGCGTCTCGTACAGCAGCTGCGTGGCGAGATCGATGTCGGGGCGTTTCACGCGACCTCCGCGGTGAGGGTGCTCGCCGCGCTCATTGCGCAGCGGGTCCGGTGGGCTCGCGGCGCGGTGGCCGGGCGCTGGCCGGGCGTGCGGAAGAACCCCGCGGCACCCGCCAGGCTCTCCGGCGTGCCGATGTCGATGAAGCGCTCGGTGCGCGCGTATCCGTAGATTCCGGCGGCAAGCCAGCCGGGCAGCAGGTCGCGCTCGAGCGAGCAGGCGAGCCCGGGCGGGATCGCGGCGACCAGCGAGCGCCGCAGCAAGTAGAGTCCGGCGTTGACCGCCCCGGCGCAGCGCCGCGGCGACTTCTCGACGAAGCGGTGGATGCGGCCGCAGGGGTCGGTCTCGACCGTGCCGTAGCGGCGCGCGTCGTGCACCCGCGCGAGCGCCAGCGTGCCGTGCGCGGCGCGCTGGTGATGCCAGAGCCAGAGGCTCCCGAGGTCGACGTCGCAGTACGAGTCGCCGTTGAGCACGAACAGCGCCTGCGACCTCACCAGCGGCAGCGTCCTGCGGATGGCGCCACCCGTACCCAGTGGTGCGGGCTCGTGTGTGTACTCGACCTCGATCGGCCCGAAGGAAGGGCCGACCGCGTCGCGCACCTGCTCGCCCATGTAGCCGGTGGAGAGAACGACGTGCTCGATGCCGGACGCGGCGAGGTGCCCGAGCAGATGGAAGAGGAAGGGCACGCCGTCGACGTCGGCGAGGACTTTCGGCCGGTCGGCGACGACGCCGCGCAGCCGCGTGCCCAGCCCTCCCGCGAGGACTACCGCGGTCGTTCCGCGGACGTCGTCGGTCGCGGGCGCGTGCTGCGCCACCTGACCACTGCCGGTTCTCCGGGTCGCTCTCGGTTGCTCCATGATGCGAGGCACCAAATGCAAGCCGTTTGCCAGTCACGGCGGTTCGTCTGACGGCGCACCCGTCCGGTCCCGGATGCTCTGGCGCGCGGGCCGATGGACGCATCGCGCCGGCCGATGGGTCGAAAGTGCCGGCCGGCGTTGCGCGGGTCGGCAATCGCTTCCCCTCGCGTGCTCAGCTATGGCGTCCGCTCGGAGTTCAGCGGGCCGGAGTCGCGCGCGGCACGGCGAAGGAGAGAGCGAACGTGGGTCCACTCGAAGGCATTCGGATCATCGAGATCGCGGGCATCGGCCCCGGTCCGTTCTGCGCCATGATGCTGTCGGACATGGGCGCCGAGGTGTTGCGCATCGACCGCGCAGAGCGCGTGAGCGGTGCGAAGGGCCCGACCGCGGACCTGCTCGCACGCGGACGCCGCAGCGTCGGAGCGAACCTCAAGAGCACCGCCGGCGTCGCCGTCGTCCTCGACCTCATCGAGCGTGCCGACGGCCTGATCGAGGGCTTCCGTCCCGGTGTCATGGAACGGCTCGGCCTCGGCCCCGACGTCTGCCTCGCTCGCAACCCGAGGCTCGTCTACGGCCGCATGACGGGCTGGGGACAGGAGGGTCCGATGGCGCAAGCGGCCGGCCACGACATCAACTACATTGCGCTCGCCGGCGCCCTCGAGCCGATCGGCCGCGCCGGCGAGGCGCCGCTGCCACCGCTCAACCTGGTGGGCGACTTCGGCGGCGGTGCGATGATGCTGGCCTTCGGGATGGCGTGCGCGCTGGTCGAGCGTCAGCGCTCCGGCAGGGGGCAGGTCGTCGACGCGGCCATGGTCGACGGCGCCGCGCTGCTCATGACGATGTTCCACGGCATGCGGCACATGGGCTTCTGGGACGAGCGCCGCGGCTACAACATGCTCGACAGCGGCGCGCACTTCTACGACACCTACGCGTGCAAGGACGGCAAGTACATCTCGCTCGGCTCGATCGAGCCGCAGTTCTACAAGGAGATGCTCGAGCGTCTGGGGCTCGCCGGGGAGACGCTGCCGCACCAGATGGACAAGGCCAGGTGGCCGGAGCTCAAGAAGAAGGTTGCCGCCGTCATCGCCACCAGGACGCGCGACCAGTGGTGCGCGATCATGGAGGGCACCGACGTCTGCTTCGCCCCGGTGCTGTCGATGACCGAGGCGCTCGACCACCCGCACAACAAGCTGCGCGGAACCTTCACCGAGGTCGCCGGGCTCTCGCAGCCGGCGCCGGCGCCGCGATTCAGCCGCACACGCCCCGAGATCCAGGGGCCGCCAGCACAGGCGGGCGAGCACACCGACGACGCGCTGCGCGACTGGGGCGTCGCGGACGCGCGCGTCGCGGAGCTGCGGGCCGCTGGAGCGATCGCCTGAGCTCCATCAGGCCGCGGTGATGAGAACGTGGCCCGGCTGCTGCGCGACGCGCGCCAGCCAGGCTCGCACCGCCGGCCAGGGCTCGAGGTCGAAGCCGCCTTCACCCGCGACGTGGGTGCAGGCGTAGAGCGCGATGTCGGCGATCGTATAGCGCTCCGCCACGAAGTAGGTGCGTCGCGACAGGTGGGTCTCCATGACGGCGAGCGCCGCGTCCCCGAGGCGCTTCTTCTCGGCCAGCGCCGCGCACCGCTCCGCGGTGATCGCGAGGTGGTGCAGCCAGTAGCGCGAGGTCGCGATGTTCGGCTCGTGGCTGTCATGCTCGAAGAACATCCACTGCAGCACTTGCGCCCGCTCGAGCCGCCCGTCCGGGAGCAGGGGCGTTCCGTCGGCGAGTTAGAAGAGGATCGCTCTGGACTCGGCAAGCAGGGTTCCGTCGGGAAGCTCGAGCGTCGGGATCCGGCCGTTGGGGTTCTTCGCGAGGAATTCCGGCGTCCTCGTCGCTCCGTGCACGATGTCCATCTCGACACGCGCAAAGGGGATGCCCAGCTGGTGCACTGCGAGGCGAACCTTGCAGCCGTTGCCCGATTCGAGAAAGTCCTAGAGCCGCATCGTCGTCCCTCCCGCCCTCGGCTTCGCGCGCGAGGCGCAGCGACGTCGTAGCGCACCGCGCGCGGCGTGTCGGCGGCGTTCGCCCGCGGTGGAAACGCCCGGCGCCGGGTGGTGCGTCGAGACCGTCCCACGCGGGGCGCGTCGCGTCGCCGCGGGCGTCGAGATTCCGACGCCCACGGGGGAAAGTGTTGATTCCGGAACGCGTCGCGACGTTTCGCGGCGCGTGAACGCCCGGAAAATCGCGGCATCGCGTGGCACAGTGGTTGCGACCCAATTCGCCCGGCTGTCGCTCGTCGCGTGTCCTCGCCGACCCCCTCGGCGACCCCGGGCACGCTCGCGAGAGGACCGCGCTCTCCCGGTGACAAGAAGACCAGCGAAGGAGGCGGCGATGAAGACGGTTCTCACGGTTGACGACAGCAGGGTCGCTCGTACGGCCATCGCGCAGGTGCTGTCGCGGTGGGGTTGCCGCGTGCTCGAGGCCCGCGACGGACGGGAGGGAGTGGCGGTCGCACGCCTCACACGCCCCGATCTGATCCTCCTCGACGTGCTCATGCCGGTCCTGGACGGGCGTCAGGCGCTGGCGATCCTGCGCCAGGATGCCGGCTGCCGGCATCTCCCGGTCGTCATGCTGACCGGCATCACCGGCGAGAGCCTGGTGCAGCAGTGCTCTCACCTCGGTATCAGCGGCTACCTGGTGAAGCCGGTGGTGTCCGACGCGCTGCTGGACGTGCTCGGACGCGTGCTCGGCGGGCCGGTGGGCGCACCGGTCGCGGCGAGCTCGTCCGACGCACCGCGTCCTGCGATGTTCGGCTGAGCGTGGCCAGCGCGCGGTTGCGCCGCGACGCCGTGCCCGGCCGTCCCGGCTCACGTCCGACGCGGCGACCGCCGATCTAGCAGACACCGCGCGATGCAAGCCGGCGCCCTCGTTGCGTGCGGGAGCGGCGCCGGTGACGCAACCCGACGGACGGCAGACTGCCGCGAGCAGCGCAGGAGGGCGCCCAGGAGATGCTGATCCTGACTCGAAAGATCGGCGAGATGATTCGCATCGGCGACGAGGTCACGGTGCGCGTGCTCGGCGTGCGCGGCGGACAGGTGAGCCTCGGCTTCACCGCACCGAACGACGTGCGCATCCTCCGCGAGGAGGTCGTGCGCGACGAGCGTCCGCTGCCGCCGCAGGAGGCTGCGGCAGGGGAGGAGATGCGCGGCGAGCGGGCAAACGCGAAGCCACCGGCGAAGCTGCGCACGAGCCCCGAGCGCAGGATCGCCCGGCGCTCGGCCTGAGCGCCTGAGCAGGACTTCGCGAGCGCTCGAAGACGGCGCCGCGCAGCAGGCTCACCCGCGGCCGCGCGCCGGCGCCTCGCGCCAGCGCGCCGGGCGCCGCAGACGGCCCGCGTCAGCGGTGGCGCGAGAGCTCGCGCTGCACGAGGTCGAACTCGGTCTCGAGCCGCTCGACGAGCATCGCGGCGCGGTCGAGCGCGCCGGTGTGCCCGGCTTCCTCGAGCGACGCGCAGAGTGCGGCCATGCGCACCGCGCCCATCGTGCTGCTGCTCCCCTTGAGCGAGTGTGCGGAGAGCTCCAGCGCATGCCGGTCACCGCTCACCAGCGACTCGCGCGCCGCGCGGCAGCTCATCCTCGCGTTGCCGAGGAACAGATCGACGATCTCGGCGAACTCGCCGCCGCCCGGGGTCTGCAGGTCGCCGCGGAGCGCTTCGAGGACGTCGATCCGCACCGGTGCGTCCTCGTCGGACTCGAGAGGCATGATTTCCTCGAGCGCCGGCGCGGATTCGGCCAGGCGCGGGGACCGGCGCTCCAGCGCGCGCTCGAGCGCGGCCCGCAGGTCTTCGAGGTGGAGCGGCTTGGCGAGGTAGTCGTCCATCCCCGCATCGAGGCAGCGACGGCGGTCGCGGTCGAGCGCGTTGGCGGTCATGGCGATGATCTGGCAGCGCCGCTGGCCGGCCTCCGCCGCCCGGATGGCCACGGTCGCGTCGAGTCCGTTCATCTCGGGCATCCGGCAGTCCATCAGAACGATGTCGTAGGGTGTGCGCTGCATCGCCTCGACGACCTCGCGCCCGTTGGCGACGAGGTCCGGGCGAAGCCCGAGCTTGCCCAGCTGCGTCCGTACCAGGCGCTGGTTCACGGGGTTGTCCTCGGCGATCAGCACGCGGACCGTATCGGCGTCGAGCTTCGGCTTCTCGGCGGGAACGCGGAGCGTCGGTGCGTCGGGCGGGTGCGGGCGCGGCGCGCGCAGTACGTCGCGGACGCACTCGAGGAGCTGCGTCTGGCGGAGCGGCTTGGTCAGCCGGCGATTGACGCCCACCGCGCGCGCCTGCTCCACCTGTCCGCGCTCGGACAGCGAGCTCGCCATGACCAGCGGAATCCGCTCGAAGCCGGGCATGGCGCGGAGCTGACGCGCGAACTCCACGCCGTCCATGCCCGGCATCAGCATGTCGAACACGACGGCGTCGTACGAAGCGCCGTCGTGGCGGGCAGCGACCAGCATCTCGAGCGCGCTGCGCCCGTCGCAGGCCGTGTCGACGACGCTGCCGCACCGGCCGAGGTAGGTCTTCAGGATGATGCGGTTGGTCGCGTTGTCGTCGACTCCGAGGATGCGGGCGCCGTGCAGTGGCGAGAAGTCGCCCGCTTCCGCGGAGCTCTTCTCCGGGGCGCGCTCGAGCCGGACCGTGAACCAGAACGTGCTGCCGGCGCCCGGCTCGCTCTCCACCCCGATCGTGCCGTCCATGAGCCGCACCAGCCGCTCGCAGATGGCGAGCCCGAGGCCGGTCCCCGGGTGGCGGCGGCTCGTCGAGCCGTCCGCCTGCGTGAACGCCTGGAACAGCTGGGCGTGCAGCTCGCGCGGGATGCCCGGACCGGTGTCGGTGATCTCGAAGCGCAGCAGGAGCTCGCTGCCGCGGGCCTCGGCGACGCTCGCGTGCACCCGAACCTCACCGCTCTCGGTGAACTTGACGGCGTTGCCGATCAGGTTGACGAGGATCTGGCGAAGCCGCCCGGGGTCGCCGATCGCACGCCGGATGTCGCTCTCGACGTGGCAGGTGAGCTCGAGCTGCTTCGCGTGCGCGCGCTCGGCGAGCAGCTCGGCAGCTTCCTCGACCGTCGTTCCGACGTCGAACGCCGTCGTGTCGAGCTCCATGCGCCCGGCGTCGATCTTCGAGAAGTCGAGGATGTCGTTGATCATCGTGAGCAGCGACTCGGCGGAGAGACGGATGGTCTCGGTGAACGCGCTCTGCTCGGCCGAAAGCTGCGTTCCGAGCAGCAGTCCGGTCATGCCGATGACCCCGTTCATCGGGGTGCGGATCTCGTGGCTGATGTTGGCGAGGAACTCGGACTTGAGCCGGTTGGCGGCCATGGCCTCGTTGCGTGCCGCCGTGAGCTCCTCCGCGTGGCGGGCGTAGTCGGCCGCGAGCGCGGCGGCCTTGGCCTCCGCCGTCCACTCCTCGGTACGGATCCGGCGCGCGAGCGCGGCGATCCGGTTCTCGAGCGCAAGCGCGAGGAACGGCACGAGCAGGAAGTCGTCGCCGCCGGCGTCGAGGATTTCTCGCACCGCGAGCTCGTCTGCTTCCGCAACCAGCGCCAGGATCGGCATGCCCTCGAGCGCACCGCGCTTGCGGACCCGCCGGCAGAGGTCCTCGCGGTCCCCCCGCGAAGCCGTCCAGTCGACGATCAGCAGCGACGGCGGCTGCCGTTCGAGCTGCGCCCACGCGAGGCTCGAGCTCTCGGTCATCCGGACCGCATCCGCGCAGGAGGCGAGCGTATCCTTGACGTGCCTTGCGAGAGCCGGGTCGGCGACCAGTGCGAGTACCGAGAACGGACGGGCCATCGTCCAGAACTTCGGTAGGGGCGAGCCGCTGCTTGAGAACCGGGCCCCGGGGCAGGGTGGGGGCCTAGTGGCGGCCGAGGAGCACGTCGAGGATCGCGCGCTGCGCGGGGCCCAGGACTCGCGACAGGACGCCCGTCATCAGCACCGCGAACAGGATGAGCATGCCATAGCGTCGCATCGCGAAGGCCAGCGGTGCGAGCCGACGCGGTAGCAAGCTCTCCAGCACACCGAACCCGTCGAGCGGCGGGATCGGCAGCAGGTTGAACAGAGCGAGGGCGGCGTTGATCAGTACCGAATTCACCGCGAGCAGGAACACGATCTCGTCGAGACCGCCCGCGCCGGGTCCCTGCAGCCGCGGCCGGATCGCGAACACGAGCGCGGCGAAGGCGAGCGCGAGGAGGACGTTCGAGAGCGGGCCGGCGGCCGACACGAGGAGGTTGGCGACGCGCGGCTTGCGCGTGCGGCGCAGATCGACCGGCACGGGACGCGCCCAGCCGAAGACCGGTGCGCCGGCCAGGGCAAGCAGGGCCGGGAACACGATGCTGCCGACGGTGTCGACGTGGCGCAGCGGGTTGAGCGAGATGCGCCCCTGCTCGCGCGCGGTGGGGTCACCGCAGGCCAGCGCCGCCAGGCCGTGCGCGGACTCGTGGAACGAGACCGCGAACAGCAGGCCGACCACCTGCACGACGATCTGGAGCGTCTCGCCCATGGCTCAGGCGACGCCGGCACGCCCTGGCACGTCGAGGCCGGTCAGGCGTGTGCTCAGGTCCCAGAGACGCCGCGCCGCCGCGCCGTCCCGGGCCGCCGCCGACGGCTTCGCCTCGCGGCAGCTCGCGAAGTAGCGACCGCTCACGCCGTCGAGCTCGGGCGAGGTGGCGACGTGCAGCGTGGTGGCGGCCCCGCCGTCGGGCGTGCGGAAGAACGGCGCGAGCACACGGATCAGGAGGCCCGCGACGCGGCCGTTGTTCTTTCCGAGCCCGGTCGCGACCGCTCCCGGGTGCACGCAGTTGACCGTCACGCCGCTGCCCTCGAGCCGCCGGGCGAGCTCGGTGGTGAACAGGAGGTTCGCGAGCTTCGAGTGTCCGTAGACCCGCATCGCCTTGTAGCCCTTCGCGAACCCGACGTCGTCGAAGTTGATGCCCGAGACGAACTTGTGCGCGTCCGAGCCCACGTTGACGATGCGCGCCGGCGCGCTGGCGCGCAGCCTGTCGAGCAGCAGCATGGTGAGCAGGAAGTACGCGAGATGGTTGACGGCGAAGGTCTGCTCGATGCCGTCGGCCGTCTCCACGCGCTGCAGGTTCACCACCCCCGCGTTGTTGACCAGCAGGTCGATGCGCGGGTAGCGCGCCGTGATCTCCGTCGCGACCCGGCGGATCGCGTCCTGCGCGGCGAGGTCGCCGAGAAACACCTCGACCGCCGTGCTGCCGGTCTCGTCCCGGATCGCGCGGACGGTCTCCCCGGCGCGCCCCGCGTCGCGACAGACGAGGCCCAGCTCGGCGCCCGCGCGGGCCAGCGCGATCGCGGTGCTGCGGCCGATGCCCGAGGTCGCACCCGTGACGATGCAGGTCTTGCCCTTCACCAGCCTCGGTTATGGGCGTCCCGGACGGTGCTGGCAAGTCGCGTCGGGTGCGCGCTACAACGCGCAGCGAGAGGAAGGCCCACCATGTCGAGCGAGATCTACGCCAGCGCGGAGCACGAGGCGTTTCGTGCGGTCGTCCGCAAGTTCGTCCAGGAGGAGCTCGAGCCGCGTGCGCGCGAGTTCGATGCCAGCGGGAGGATCGACAAGTCGCTCTACCGCAAGATGGGCGCGCTCGGGATGCTCGGTATCCGCTACGAGCCGCGCTGGGGCGGGTCTGGCCTCGACTGGTCGTACACGACGGTGCTGTTCGAGGAGCTCGCGCGCTGCGACAACGCCGGCGTGACCATGGGCATCAGCGTCCACACCGACATGGCGACCCCGTCGCTGCACCAGTTCGGCTCCGACGAGCTGCGCGAGCGCTGGCTGATCCCGGCGATCCGGGGCGAGGTGGTGAGCGCGATCGGGGTGACGGAGCCCGACGCGGGCTCGGACGTGGCGGGAATCAAGACGCGCGCGGTGCGCGACGGCGACGACTGGGTGATCAACGGCAGCAAGATCTACATCACCAACGCGGCCACGGCGGACTTCATCTGCCTGCTCGCCGTCACCGATCCGAGCGCAGGCTACGGCGGCTTCTCGCAGATCCTCGTGCCCACCGACGCGCAGGGCTTCAGCTACCAGCTGCTCGACAAGATCGGGAACCGAGGCTCCGACACGGGCCTGCTGTTCTTCGAGGACGTCCGCGTGCCGGTGACCAACACCATCGGCGACGTCGGGCGCGGCTTCCAGCAGCAGATGATGCAGTTCCAGGACGAGCGCCTGGTGGCGTGCGTCAGCTCGAACGCGTCGTCGCTCGCGCTCTGGGAGAAGACGCGCGGCTGGTGTCAGGAGCGCAAGCTGTTCGGCAAGACCCTCGCCAAGATGCAGGTGACGCAGTTCAAGATGGTCGAGATGATGGCGCGCATGACCGCCGACCGGGCGCTCGTGCACGAGTGCGTGCGCAAGCGCGTCCGGGGCGAGGACGCGACGCTCGAGATCTCGATGGCCAAGCTGCTCGTCGGGCGGACGAGCCGCGCGGTCGCCGACGAGTGCATCCAGCTGCACGGCGGCTTCGGCTACATGACCGAGAGTTCTGCGGGTCGCGCGTTCGTCGACGCCAGGCTCATCAGCATCGGTGGTGGCGCCGACGAGGTCATGATCCAGTACATGGCGAAGATGCTGGGCTTCTGATGGCCGCGTGAGAGGTCGCCGCGTGCGGGGCCCCGCCGCCCCTCGCCCGACTCCCCGCGGGTAGCGGGCGCGAGAGGCGAGGGGCCGCGAGTCGGGTCAGGGGGCGGCCGGCGCGCACTTGAGCTGGAGCGTATCGAGATCCTTCTTGCCGGAGCCGAGCGCCGCCTGCACGCGCAGCGTCAAGCGGCGCGCCCCGGCCGGAACGTCGACCGCGAAGCCGGCGCCGCACATTTCGCCCGGACCCGCCGGGAGGATGAGGCTCGCGACGCCCGCGGCGAGCGCGGCGCGCGCCGCGATGTCCTCGGGCCGCTTCGCGGTCGCGGTCGGCGACTTGAGGTCGACGGCCGTCACCTGGGCCGCGCTGCACGCGAGACGCGTGTCCTCGGCGCCGACGCAGCCCCAGAGGCGGAAGCGGCACCTGCCCGGCGTCGGGTCGAAGTCGCACCTCGGATCGCCGTCGGTGCAGGTCTGGGACGTCTTGGGAACGCCGCGCGAGTCCGCGCTCGGCGCCGGCAGCTCGGCTGCCCACTCGAAGCCGCAGTCCAGCCCCTTCGCACCGCCGCCCGGGATGCGCAGCGCCGGCGGGATCTCGGTGCAGGTGGCGCTGCAGTCGTTGCCGGGGGTCCCGTTGAGCGAGCCATCGTCGCAGAACTCGTTGCACTCGACCACGCCGTTGCCGCACGACTCGGTGCGACAGGCGGCACTGCAGCCGTCGCACGACGACGTGTTGCCGTCATCGCACTGCTCGGTGACCTCGAGGGTGCCGTTGCCGCACACGGTGGTGTTCGGGGCACACCAGAGCCGCGCGAGGTTGCTGCTCATGGTGAGGCCGCCGACGTCCTCGGCGAGGATGTTGAACGCGCGCTTGCCGAGGCCGGCCGGCTGGTGCGCGACCTTGAATGTCATGTCGGCGGTGCACAGGTTGAACGCCGCGATCGGCGGTCCGCTCTGGACCACGGTGTTGCCTGCGCGAACCTCGCCACCGAGCGCGCTCAGGCCGCCAGCGAGCTGCTGCGCGTTGTGCTGGTCGAGCGGGTTCGAACCACCGGGAAGCTGCGGCTGCTTGATGCTGACGTAGGAGAGATTGCCCGGCGTGCAGCCCGGCAGGCGCGGGTCCGGGACGCGGAGACAGAGCTGCGTGCCGAAGCTGCAGACGCCATCCCGCGTCTGGTCCTTGTCACACGCCGGGTCGCCGTCCGTGCAGATCTGGGTGCGGCTCGGCAGCAGGGTTTTCGGATTCAGCGCCGGGTTCGACAGCGCGAGCTTCCACTCCGCGAGGCAGCCCGCGGTCGGGAGCGTCACGCCGGGCAGCAGCACGGCCTCCTGCGGCGGCAGCGTGCAGGTGGCCTCGCAGCCGTCACTCGAGGTGGTGTTGCCATCGTCGCACTGCTCGCCACACTCCCGGGTGCCATCGCCGCAGACGTCGTCGAGCCGGGTGCAGTCCGAGCTGCAGCCGTCGCACGCGACGTTGTTGCCGTCGTCGCACGCCTCGCCCTCGTCGATCACCGAGTTGTTGCACTGGGCGAGCGCGACGCAGTCGGGAAGGTTCGCGTCGACGCTGATCGCTGCCGCCGGAGCCACCGTACCGCTGATCACCGGCGTCAGGCCGCGGTACTTGATCTCGTTGACGCCGATCGCGCGCATCTGGCCGAGAATCGTCACCAGCCCGCCCGCTCGGAGGCGGTTCGTCCCGGTGCCGGGGAATGCGAACGTGCCGCGCGTATCGAGGAAGCCCGTCGTCCCGATGGTGATGGCGCAGGCCTGCATCGAGATGAGGCCGCCGATTCCTTCGCTGCCCGACGCCTCGGCGTCGATCACGCCCAGTACCTGGAGATCGCCGGTGGCGATCACGTCGGCGGTGCCGCCGAACCCCGGCGAGGTCAGGTCGATGTCGCGCAGCGTCGCGTGTCGGCCCGCGCCTAGCAGGAAGGAGCCGCCGCCACCGAATGCACCGGGGCCACGAGCCCTGATGTCACCGGTCGCGAGCTGGGTGAAGTCCATGCGGGCATCGACCGAGACCTCGCCGCCGAAGCACTGCGTGCCCCCGCTCACGTCGATCGGCGCGGCGATCGTGAGGTTGCCGCCCGAGAACAGCGCGACCTCCGATCCGTCGCCGCAAGCGAAGTCGGTGCCGCTGCCGGCCTTGCCGGTGAGCGATGCGTTGATCGCGACGTTGCCGGTGGTCGAACCGATTTCGATCGGGCCACCCGAGCCATCCGGCCCACCGCCGCTCGCATCGATCGGCTGCGCGATGGTGACGTCCCCAGTCTCGGAAGTCACCGTCACACTGCCACCGCCGAACTCGGCGGCGGCGGTGTCGATGCGGCCGCCCGCAAGCACGTTGCCGAACGCGTTGATCGATACCTCCCCGCCACCGGAGCCCGCGCCGGCCGCGCCGGCGCTCAGCACATCCGAGAAGGTCACGGCGCCGGCGCCGGAATCGATCACGATGTCGCCGCCCTGCGAATCGGTGCCGGACCCCGACGTGCTCAGCGGACCGGCGATCTCGATGTTCCCGCTGGCGAGCAGATCCAGACTGCCGCCCTGGTGGCCCGTCAGGTCGATGCGCGACTTCGTCGACCCGGCCGCGAGCAGGCGAAGCGGGCCTGCGGTCGCGTTGAGCGTCACCAGCGCCGTGTCGCCGCCGCCGAGGATACGGGAACCGGCCTGCATCGTGATCGAGGCCGCGAGGATCTGGACGTCACGCGGGCCCGCTGCGCCACCGATCGTGACGACGGCGCTCGGCGCGAACACCACGTCCGCACTCCCGAAGTCGAGGATGACCGGGGGGATGATGGTCTTCGCTCCGCTGATCGTGCACGGTCTGCCTGTGCACAGTTCTGCTGGAACGGTGGCGCGTGCCGGCGTCGCGACGGCTGCGACGACGAGGCAAGCGAGGGCGGTCTCGATCGATCGGGTCAATGAAACCACGGAACCTCCGAATCGGGCGGTGCGATGTGGGTAAATTCGAGCAGCGGCCCCAAAGGCGGGGCGGGTTCGGTACGTCGACGAGATGTTGGGCATCCTGCCACCCGGACGACACGCGGGTAGACGTTGAGACAGGGGGGCCCATGGCCCCGGGAACCATTACGGCACGCGTTAGCACGGGCGCTGCACGCTGGACAACATAGAATCGCGCGCCGCCCCGCGCGCGGCGCGGCTGTGGTCGAGACGGGGTTTCCGGTAGCGTCCAGCCGATGGCAGCCGCTGCAGAGTCGGACGGGGCGTCGGATGGGGGGAAGGATCCCGTCTGCGGGATGATCGTCAAGAACCCCCGTCCGGAGCGTTCGTTCGTCCACGCCGGACGCACGTACTACTTCTGCGCCGACCGCTGCCGGGGACGGTTCGCGGCCGACCCCGAGGGCTTCCTGTCGCAGCCTCGGCCCGAGAGCGGCACGGCGCGCGGACATGCCCAGCCCTGGCCGGTCACGCGGCCGCCATCCTCTGGGGGGGCTCCGGCGGGGACGGTCTACACGTGCCCGATGCATCCCGAGGTCCGGGAGCCCCGGCCCGGTGCGTGCCCGTTGTGCGGGATGGCGCTCGAGCCCGAGGGCGTGCCGGCCCCCGACGAGGGCCCGAATCTCGAGCTGGTCGACATGACGCGCCGGCTTCGTCTGGCGATCGTCCCGACGCTTCCGGTCTTGCTGCTGGCAATGTCGGAGATGATCCCGGGCCAGCCGTTGCAGCACGCGCTGCCATGGCGCGCGGTCGCCTTTCTGCAGCTCGCGCTCGCGACTCCCGTCGTGTTGTGGACGGGCGCGCCCTTCTTCGCGCGCGCCCGGGCCTCGCTGCAGCACCGCAGCCCCAACATGTTCACGCTGATCGCGCTCGGGACCGGGGCAGCCTGGAGCTACAGCACCTTCGCGACGCTCCTTCCGGAGCTGATCCCGGAATCGCTGCGTAAGCACGGAGCGGTGCCGCTCTACTTCGAGGCCGCGGCGGTCATCACGGTGCTCGTGCTGCTCGGGCAGGTGATCGAGCTGCGCGCGCGCGAGCGCACGGGAAGCGCGATCCGTGCCCTGCTCGGGCTCGCCGCGAAGACGGCGCGACTCGTGCGCGCCGACGGCAGCGAGGCGGACGTCCGGATCGAGGACGTGAGGCCCGGCGACGCGCTGCGCGTTCGACCCGGCGAGAAGGTCCCGGTCGACGGCACGGTGATCGACGGTGGCAGCGCCGTCGACGAGTCGATGCTGACCGGGGAGCCGATCCCGGTCGCGAAGGCCCCCGGCGATGCCGTGACCGGCGCGACGGTCAACGGCACGGGGAGCTTCACCATGCGTGCCGAGCGCGTCGGTGCCGAGACCGTGCTCGCGCAGATCGTCGAGATGGTCGCACGCGCGCAGCGCAGCCGCGCGCCGATCGACCGCCTCGCCGATGCGGTCTCGGCGTGGTTCGTGCCGCTGGTGGTGGCGGTGGCTCTGCTGGTCTTCGTCCTGTGGTGGCTCGTCGGACCGGAGCCGCGGCTCGCCTACGCGCTGGTCAACGCGATCGCGGTCCTCATCATCGCGTGCCCGTGCGCCCTCGGGCTCGCCACGCCGATGTCGATCATGGTCGGCGTCGGGCGCGGGGCCGGCGCCGGCGTGCTGGTGAAGAGCGCCGAGGCGCTCGAGGTGTTCGAGAAGGTCGATACGGTGATCGTCGACAAGACGGGCACGCTCACCGAGGGCAAGCCGCGCCTGGTCACCGTGCAGCCGCTCGCCGACGCGACCGAGGACGAGGTGCTGCACGTCGCGGCGGCGCTCGAGCGCTCGAGCGAGCACCCGCTCGCGGCAGCGATCCTCGGCGGCGCCGCCGAGCGCGGCGTGACGGCGACGCCTGCGACGGACTTCGCGTCGATCACCGGCCAGGGCGTCGTCGGGCGGGTGTCGGGGGTCGCCGTCGCGCTCGGCAACGAGGCCCTGCTCGGACAGCTCGGGCTCGCCGACACGCTCCCCGCGGTCCGGGTCGCGCAGCTTCGCACGCAGGGCCAGACGGTGATGTTCGTGGTGCGCGACCGCACGCTTCTCGGGCTCGTCGGTGTGGCCGACCCGGTCAAGGAGTCCTCGGCACCGGCGATCGCAGCGCTGCGCCACGCCGGGCTGCGCGTCGTCATGGTCACCGGCGACAGCCGGGACACGGCCGAGGCGGTCGCGCGCGTGCTCGGGATCGACGAGGTCGAGGCCGAGGTGTTGCCCGAGCACAAGGTGGACGTGGTGCGCCGGCTGCAGCAGGCCGGGCGCGTGGTCGCGATGGCGGGCGACGGCGTCAACGACGCCCCGGCGCTCGCCCAGGCCCACGTCGGCATCGCCATGGGTTCCGGCACGGACGTCGCCATCGAGAGCGCGGGCATCACGCTTCTCGCCGGCGATCTGCGCGGCCTCGTCCGGGCGCGCAATCTCAGTGTCGCCACGATGCGGAACATCCGGCAGAATCTGGCCTTCGCCTTCGCCTACAACGTGCTCGGCATCCCGCTCGCGGGCGGAGCGCTCTACCCGGCCTTCGGTCTCCTTCTGAGCCCGATGGTCGCGAGCGCAGCGATGAGCCTCAGCTCGGTGTCGGTGATCGGCAATGCGCTCCGGCTGCGTCGCGTCGCGCTCGACTGACGCCGGCGGGGCACGCTAGACAAGACGGCCGGCCGCGTCGGCGCGCGCCGGAACCAACCGCAGGAGGCTCCCCTTCCATGTCCGTGCACACGTCCATCGTCGCCCTCGTCGCCCGCGAAATCCTCGACTCGCGCGGCAAGCCCACCGTCGAGGTCGAGGTCCGGCTGCAGGGCGGGGCTGTCGGCCGGGCGGCCGTCCCCAGTGGGGCATCGACCGGTGCACACGAGGCACTGGAGCTGCGCGACGGCGACAAGAAGCGGTATCGGGGGGCGGGCGTCAGCAAGGCGGTCGACAACGTCCGCGGCGCGCTGGCCAACGCCGTCGCCGGCCTCGACGCGCGCGAGCAGCAGAAGGTCGACGCGGCGCTGCTCGCGGCCGACGGCGATCCCCTGAAGAAGAACCTCGGCGCAAACGCGATCCTGGCGGTGTCGATGGCGAGCGCGCGCGCGGCGGCGGTCGCGGAGAACGTCCCGCTCTACCGCTGGCTCGGCGGCCCGGCGGCGAACCTCCTGCCGGTGCCGTTCATGAACGTGCTCAACGGCGGCCAGCACGCGGTGGGAGGCGTCGACTTCCAGGAGTTCATGCTCGCGCCGACCGGCCTGCCCACGTTCCGCGAAGCGCTGCGCGCCGGCTGCGAGTGCTACCACGTCCTCAAGGAGATCCTGCACGACAAGGGGCTGTCGGTGAACGTCGGCGACGAAGGCGGCTTCGCTCCGGCGCTGCGTCGCAACGAGGACGCCCCGGAGCTGCTCGTGCAGGCCATCGAGAGGGCCGGATACCGCCCGGGCGAGGACGTCGTGCTGGCGCTCGATCCCGCGACCACCGAGCTCTATCAGGCCGGCAAGTACGACCTCGCGCGCACGACGGGCGAGCAGAAGACCAGCGACGAGATGATCGCGCTGTGGACCGACTGGTGCGCGAAGTACCCGATCGTTTCCATCGAGGACGGACTCGCCGAGGACGACTGGGACGGCTGGGCGAAGCTCACCGCGGCGCTGGCCAAGAAGATCCTGCTGGTCGGCGACGACCTCTTCGTGACGCAGAAGGGTCGCCTCGAGCGCGGCATCGACGGTCACGTCGGCAACGCGATCCTGGTCAAGCTGAATCAGGTCGGCTCGGTGAGCGAGACGCTGGAGACGATGGCCGTCGCCGAGAAGGCCGGCTACGCGCGCATGGTCTCGCACCGCTCGGGCGAGACCGAGGACGTGTTCATCGCCGACCTCGCGGTCGCCAGCGGAGCGGGCAAGATCAAGACCGGCGCCCCGGCGCGCTCGGAGCGCGTCGCCAAGTACAACCAGCTGCTGCGCATCGAGGAGGAGCTGGGCGCGAACGCGCGCTACGCCGGCCGGAGCTGAAGGGCGACGCGGAGCCGGGTGCGAACGCGCGCTGCGCCGGCCGGAGCTGAAGGGCGACGCGGAGCTGCGCGCCAACGCGCGCGATGCCGGCCGGGGCTGCGGGCTCTCGCCGGCCCGGGCGGCGAGAGCCGATCGCGCGCGCGGGCCTCCGCGCGCATCGGCACGCGCACCCGGGGCTCCGGCCTCAGCCGAACGACCTGCCCACGGCGAGGCCGAGCGTCGCCGCGACGAGTCCCACGAGCACGCTCGCCGCGACGTAGGCCAGCGCGAGCCCGGTGTCGCCCGCCTCGACCAGGCGTAGCGTCTCGTAGGTGAAGGTCGAGAAGGTCGTGTAGGCCCCGAGGAAGCCGACGCCGAGCGCGAGGCGCACCTCCGGCGAGAGCGCCGAGAACTCGAGCGCACCGCTCAGCGTCCCGAGCAGGAAGCTGCCGCTGAGGTTGATCAGCAGGGTGCCGAACGGAAACGCCGAGCCGGCGCGGGCGTCGATCCAGACGCCGAGGCCGTAGCGGGCGATGGCACCGAGGAACCCGCCGGCGCCGACGCAGAGCAGCCCGCGCAACGTCAAGCGGGCCGCGCCGACGCCTCCCGCAGCACGCTCAGGTAGCCGTGCGCGACGAGCGCATTCTCCAGAACGCCACGGTCCCGCAGCATGCGGTGCAGGCGTGGCAGGTTGTAGTGCGGGACGGTCATCAACAGGTGGTGCTCGAGGTGATAGTTGACGCCGTTCGGAGCGATCAGCGCACGTTCCCACCAGCGCGCGACGGTGGTGCGCGTGTTGCGCAGGGGATCCGACGGGTCGGGCGCCATGGCGTGCTCGGCGATCGCGCGGATGCGCGTCACGAGCTGGAACGTCGTCATCCAGGCGACCACCCAGAGCAGGTACAGCATCGGGTAGCCCGCGGCCAGCAGGAGGAAGAAGAGCACCAGGTTGGTGACGGTCACACCGCGCAGGTTGCGCACCCCGCCGAAGGTGCGCGACTGCCGTCCCTGGGAGGCGCCGAGGTCGCGCTTCAGCGTAGCCTTGAAGCGCTTCCAGCCGGTCTGGCCGGTGAGGTCGCGGACGATCTTGCGCTTCAGGCTGGCTCGCGTGGTCGGGAACGGCTGCACGAGCCCGATGTCCGGGTCTTCCGCGGTGTAGTTCTTCGCGTGGTGCTTCAGGTGGTAGGGCCGGTACGGTTCGACGTCGGTCCAGACCGGGTAGGCACAGAGCCAGTTGCCGACCAGGTCGTTGAGCCGGCGGTTGGCGAACAGCGCGCGGTGCGCGGCGTCGTGCATCAGGATCGCCATGCCGAGCTGGCGCGTGCCGATGAGCAGCAGCGCCAGCGCGATGGTGAGCGGGTTCGGCCACGCTGCGACGAGCGCCATCGACGCGAAGACCGTCCCCCAGTTGATCGCAATCGAGAGCCACGACTGGAGGTCGCGGTGCGCGACCAGCTCCTGGATCTCGGCGCGCGACAGACTTCCGAGCCAGCGCTCCTGCCCGGCGAGGGCGAGATCGGCGGCGGTCGTGGAGACATTCGTCGAAGACTGGTCCATCACGGTGCTCCAGGGAGTTCGTCGGTGCCGGGGATCTCGTCGCCGGTGAAGCGGCTGTGTGCCGGCGTGTCGCCCGGCTCGGCCCCCATCTCGCGCAGGAAGCTCGCCCAGCGGTCGCGTCCGGCACGGTCGTAGCGCAGCAGGGTGTCGACCAGCGCGCGCCGCTCGGCGGCGGGAACGAGGGTGTCGGGCAGGCGCGGGTCGAGCACGAGCTGGCGGATCGCGCGACCGCCCACGAGGAACGACTCGGCCATCGCCTGCTCGCGCGGCAGCGCAGCGAGAGCACGCTCGCTGCGCTCGAGCTCGGCCACGGTGCGGTGGTAGCCTTGGCGGATCGCCCCCGTATCCCAGAGCCGGGTCGCGCGCCGGGCGGTTGCAGGTGCGAGATCGTGCAGCCCGAAGACGTCCGCGGACGGATCGAGGCCGAGCTCGGCGAGGCGCTGGGTCGTGGCGGCGATCCCGCCGGCGAGATTGTCGGGCCGCAGGGCCAGGTCCGGGCGCAGGTTGCGGAAGCCGAGAAAGGCGAGGGCCCGGCCGCTTCGCTGCGTGCCGCGCGCGCCCTCGCCGCCGACGACGGCGATCCACCGGCCGCTCCACGTGCGCAGCGTGCGGTCGATCGACCGCCACGAGGTCGCGAGCCGGTTCACCGCCTCCGCCCGCGCCCCGAGCCGGTAGAGCCCGGGATGGTCGCTGCCGACCATGCCGCTGGCACGAAGCCGCGCCAGCGCGACGCGCAGCGAGTTCTCGCTGATGCCGAACAGCGCCGCCGCCGCGACCAGCGCGCGAACGGGCAGCGCGCCGCCTCGCATGGTCGAGAGCAGGTCGAGGACGACGCTCTTCGGAGTCGGGCTCATCCCGGGCGGATATTACACAGAGCGCGCCGTCTCCCGCAAGACTGTAATACCCGAAGACGCCGCGCGACGGCGAGCGCAAGCCTCACGTGCCCGGGGCCACCTCCCGGGCACGGCGCTCGGCGGTCCACGAGGTCGCGGCGTAGCCGTCGACGCGGGCCCGGCGGTAGCGGAAGAGCCAGCGGTCGCCGCGCCGCACGTACTCGTCGCGATAACGGCCCCAGTGGTCGGGGCCACGATCGGTGACGACGAAGAAGTAGCTCGTGCCCTGCGCCCGGTCGGGCGAGAGGACCTCGATGCGGAGGTTCGAGACGTGGTGCCGGATGAGCGGCGCCGCGGTCACCTCCTTCAAGTTCGAAGCCGTACCGGCGAGGAACGCACGGATCCCGTCACGCCCGTGCGCCTCCGGCTGATCCCCCCCGCGCAGGACGGCATCCTCGCTGAACAGCTCGAGCAGGGCCTCGAAGCGGCCGGTGTCCGCGAGCTGCGCGTATGCGGCGACGAGGTCGCGGATCTGCTCGCGCGCGATGAGCTCCCAGGTTTCCACGTTCGTCGTCCCTCCGTCCTTCCGTTCGTGCGGCAACCGAGAGCCGCTCCGCCCGCCGTGCGGCAACCGAGAGCCGCTCCGCCCGCCGTGCGGCGAATGAGGGTTGCACCATCGCTCGTGACCGCACAACATCAGGGGTCGTTCCGCGGCCCGGCCGCGGCGACAGGAGGAGAGAAGATGCGCCGCGCTGCCTTCGCCCTGGTCTCGACGTTGCTCGTCGCCGCACCGGCCGCGGCTCTGGAGCCCGGCCAGAGCGAGCCGAAGAAGCTTCTATCGCTCGGCGACTCGATCACCCGTGCGTTCGACGCGACCTTGCCGGCCGACAACCTGAGCCAGAGCTGGTCGAACGGAACGCACGGCTTCGTGGAGCGGCTGTTCCGGCTGCCCGACGTGAAGTCGCACAACCAGCGCATCTCGGCGAACTTCGGCGACTCGGGCCGGCGCAACGTCGTCGTCGCGAGAAACGGGGCCAAGGCGAAGGCGCTCAAGGAGCAGGCGGCCTCGGCGGCGGGGAACGGCTTCACCTACGCGACGGTGCTGATCGGCGGCAACGACGTCTGTCGCGACACGATCGCCGAGCTGCCGACCGACTACGAGTTCACCGTCGATGCGGCGATCGGGCTCGTCGACCTGTTTCGCAACCTGCCCGACGGCGCCACCGTTCAGGTCGCGGCGATCCCCGACGTCAAGCGACTCTACGACATCGGCATCGACAAGACCGCGCTCGGCATCATCGACTGCGAGCAGCTGTGGCGACTGACCGCGCAGGGCTTCCCGTGCGGCTCGATGCTGTCGCCGGACAACAGCGAGGCCGATCGCGAGTACGTGCGGTCGCGCAACGTCCGCTACAACCAGATCCTGCAGTTCCTGACCGCCATCGGCGCCGCGAGGTTCACGAACCTGCACATCTCGTGGACCGACGTGACGTTCACGTACCCGTTCACGGCCGACGACGTGTCCAACATCGACTGCTACCACCCGTCGTCGCAGGGCCAGCGCGCGATCTCGCGCGAGACCTGGAACGACGGCCCGTTCAAGGACGCGCAGAAGGGTCGCTGAACGGCCTCTCGTGACGCCGGCCTCCGGACGAAGCTTGTCGCGCCTGCGACGGCTCCTGCTGCTGGCGGCGGCCGTCGTGCTGGCCGCGGCGCTGGCATGGCCGCGCGCCCGGCTCACGCCCCCGGCTGAACCGTACGGCCCGGCCCCCGGGGCCACCGACGCGACCGGGGATGGTACGCCGCCCGGCCCGACCGGCGGCGCCGGCGACGTCGCGCCGCGAACGGAGGAGCGCACACCTCCCGAGCGCGCGCTGGCTGCGCTCGACCCGAAGGACGCGTGGCGCG
>VGTK01000040.1 GCA_016874715.1 Deltaproteobacteria bacterium
CGGCGGCGCGCGCCGGCGCGGCGGCCGACGCGACGAGCGCGAGCGGGAGGAGGAGGGCGAGCGGGCGGTGGATGGCGGTCGGCAGGCGCACCTCGGCAGTGTACACGAGCGCGCCGCAGGTCCGCGCGCGGCGTGAACACGTCGATGTGGAACGGCCCCAGCCGGGCGACGAACATCCCCTGGTCCTCCACCTGTCGTCGCGCGGCCGCCGGATCGGCATCGGCCGTTGCGGCAGCGTCGTTGACACGCGCCCTGCCATCTTTCATGGCTGCATGCCTTGAAGTCCGACACGATCGCGATCGACGAGGCCGGGCGGCTCGTTCCCCCCGGATCGGGCCCGACTCGGCACACCGGCTGGTCGGCGATGGCGTCGTCGGACGCTTCGAGATCGTGGCGTTGACGACCCGTGCGCACGAGCGGCTCGCAGCGATCCTTCCCGAGCGCGGTGTGGTCGGCGATGCGGTCCTCTTGGACCGCATCGCGGCTTCGTGATGTCCGGCCTGATGCAATCGCGCGGCGTACAGTCTGCCGTGGCCGCGTTTCTCGCCGGAGCGCTGGTCATCGGCTGGGCGCACCAGCAGGGTGGTCCCGAGGGCATCCACGAGCGCTGGGGCGTCGCCGGGCCGGTGATCTGGGTCCTCATGCAGGTGATCGTTCACGTCACGCCGCTCGGCGACTTCGTGCCGTGGTCCGTCCTCAACGGGTCGATGTTCGGACTCTGGATCGGCATGCTCATGACGTGGCTGTCCTGGATGGGATCCGCGTCGGCGCAGTACGCGATCGGACGCCGGACCGCGCAGGACCTCGACTGGGACACGAAGATCGCGCGTCTGCCGATCTGGCTCCAGCGGCTGCCGATCTCGCACCCGGTGTTCCTGATCGTCGCGCGGCAGTTTCCGCTGATGGCGGGTCCGATCAACGTCGCCGCGGGTGCCGCGCGCGTGCCGTTCGTGCGCCTCCTGTGGACCACCGCGATCGGCGTGTTCCCGCCGGCGCTCCTTCTCGCGGCCGTCGGCGTCGGGATCGTCGGCGCGATCTGAGGTGACGATGCTGCCGGACTTCCTGCCGATCGTGGCACCGCGCATGGCGGCCTACCGCTCGCCGTACGAGGAGGCAGCGCGCCTCCCCCTCCCCGAACGGTCGGAGGGCCGGTCGCCCGGGCAGCGCGGCCGGCCCTCCGTCGTCGTGCGCCTCCCGCCGTCGGGCGGTGACCGCAACGCGGGAAGTCTGGTAGGCCCCGGAGATGGGGCAGGACGAGCGCTTCGAGATCCGCATCATCGGACACGCGCGCACGCCGTGGCGCCGCCGCGAGGACGCGCCGCACCAGCCGAGCGCGGCACGCGACGCGATGGGCGTGCTCGAGATCCTGCCGGAGCTCGCACCGGGTCTCGCCGACCTCGAAGGCCTCGGCCGCGTCTGGGTCGTGGCGCTCCTCGACCGCAGCAGCGGCTTTGCGCTGCGCGTGAAGCCGCCGCGCGGTGGGCCGAAGCGCGGCGTGTTCGCGACCCGCGCGCCGAACCGGCCGTCGCAGATCGCGCTGTCGAGCGTCGCGCTCGAGGGCGTCGACGTCGCGCGCGGCCTCGTTCACGTCCGTGGCCTCGACCTCCTCGACGGCACGCCGATCCTCGACCTGAAGCCGTATCTGCCGGTGGTCGATGCGTGGCCCGACGCGGGCCACGGCTGGCTCGAGCCATACCTCGAGGCGGGCGTCGAGCCGAAGCTCCGCAAGCCCTACCGGCCCGAGCGATCCTGATCGCGCGCGCCGCGCGGCTCCCGCCTACTGCAGGTCGTACAGGCTGATCGTCGGCCCACGGCCGCGCGTGCCCGGCGCGAAGCGCTGCACGAGCTTCCCCGAGCGGAGCAGCGTCTCGTAGAACTGCACCTCGCGCGGATAGCGCCTGGCCTCGCGGAAGAAGCGCAGGTAGATCGCGTCGCTGATCATCGCGTAGCGGTAGCCCGCGCCGCGGTACTGCTCGAGCGTGCCGTCGGACCCGAGCGCGAAGTGGTAGTCCGCCACGATCTCGGTGTCGTGCAGCGGGGCGGTGTAGAAGTCGGCGACGATGCGCGTCGTGGCGGGGACGTTCTGCTCGATCCACTGCCGTGCGAGGACCCGTGTGCCCGGCACGCCCTGCAGGAGCCCCGTGCGGAAGTAGGCCGCGGCTGGTCCCGCGGTGAGGAGCAGCACGAGGAGCACGACGAGGGCCGGGGCGGCCCGCGACGCGACCGGGACGACCCGCCCCGCGGCGCGGGCGAGCAGGCGGGCGAGCCCGACCAGCCCTGCCGCCACGAACATGGCGACGAGCGGTGTCACCTGGATCAGCCAGCGCTGCCAGTGCAGGTTCGCGGTCGAGATCGCGAGCACGAACAGTGCGGCCGACAGCGCGATCAGCCCCGCAGCGACGTTCCGCTGCCACGCGGCGACCGCGGCGCCCGCGCCGGCGAGCGCGAGCCAGGTCGCCGGCACCGTGAGCGGCAGCGCCGACGTCAGATACCAGCGCAGGTTGCCGGCGAAGCCGAGGCCGTCGGCGCCGAGATGCTCGCCGCGCATCTCGTGCGACAGGTTCGTCCAGACCGCCGCGAAGTCGAGCAGGAAGTACGGTGTGGTGAGGACGAAGCCGAGTCCGACGCAGGCAAGCCCCAGCGCGGCGACGCCGAGGATGCGCCGGCGCTCGATCGTCGCGTCGCTGCCGGCGCGCCACCAGAGAGCGAGATCGGCGCAGGCGAGTGCCGGGACGAACGTCGCGAGGAAGTAGCGCGTTCCGATGCCCGCGCCGAGCGCGAGTCCAGCCGCCAGGTGCGCGCCCATCGTCGGGCGCTCGAGGACGCGCAGCACGAGCCACAGCGCGAGCACGCCCCAGAAGAGTCCGGCGGAGTCGGTGCGGATCATCTGCGCGTGGGTCAGCGCGAGCGGCGACAGCAGCGCGAGCCAGGTCGCGACCACGCCGGTCGCCGGATCGAACGCACGCCGCGCGACCCCGTAGACCAGAGGGAGTGCCGCGACCGCGTAGAGCACGGACAGCAGCCGCCCGAGCCGGAAGTACTTGCCGGGGTTGCCGCCGACGCGCGCGGCCAGTCCGGGGTCGACGGCGAGCAGCGGCAGGCCCGCCTCGAGCGCGTTGCCGACGTGGAGCAGCGCCGCGAGCGGGTAGATGACGGTCGAGCCGGGGTGGCCGAACCAGCCGGGGTTCGGGTCGCCCGTCGTCGCCATGCTGATCGCGAGCACGGCGAACTTGCCCTCGTCGCTCTCGTACGCCCACGGCAGATCGCCGCGCGCGCCCCAAACGTGGATCCACAGCGCCACCGTGACGATCGCGCCGACGAGGATGCGAGCGAGGATCGGCTTGTCGTGCTTTGCGGACACGGTGTGTGAAGCCCCGCGACGGACGCCGGTCGCCACGGGGTCGGCGCTCGATGACGAAGCGTGCCGAACCTCGCACGCCGCTCACTGGCCATCAAGCGCGGCGGCGGGGGGCGGTCGGAGCGTCTCGCAGGCGGCGGGGGGCGGTCGGAGCGTCTCGCAGGCGACGGGGTGGCGTCAGAGCGTCTCGCGATACGAGAAAGTCGCTTCGGGCAGGTCCGCCGCCGCGCCCTGCGACAGGCCGACCGGCTCGGAGTCGATGCCGAACGCCCAGCGCAGCTGCGCGGTCACGAAGTGCTTGATGACCGGCCAGCCGTCCTCCGGGTCCAGCGCCTCGGGCTGGCAGCCGTCGGTGCCGAGCCGCTGCAGTTGCTCCGGGACGGGCAGCCCGGCCTCGATCGCGATCGCGACGATGCCGCCGCCCGACGCGCCGATTGCGCACAGGTCGCTCGGTGCGAGATGCCCCGCGTTCTCGATCACGACGATGCGTCGGGGCGGCAGGGCCCTCGCGTAGGCCGCCTCGACGCCGTCGAGGGCGACGACGCCGTCCGCAGCACCCGTCAACCACAGGGAGGGCTTGTCGGGCAGCTCGATCTCCTGGCCGCCACCTCGCGCACCGGCCGACAGCGGGACGTACGTCAACACGCCAGGCGCGTCGCCGAAGCGGATCGCCGACCCGCCGCCCGCGGAGTGTCCGGTGATCGCGATGCGCTCGGCGGAGACGACGCCCTCGAGCAGGCTCCCTACGCGCGCGTTCTCGGCCTTCAGCAGGTCCACCGTCGCGCGGCCGAGCTGCACGTCCTCGTAGCGCGTCGCGGGCGGCTGCCCGAGCTGGGCGGCGAGCCCGCGCTCGAGGTAGTCCGGCGCGGCGACGACGAAGCCCCAGGTCGCGAGGTGCGCGGTGAGGAACGTCGACTGGTCGCGGAACGCGGCGAAGCCGTGCGCGAAGAGCACCAGCGGGAACGGTCCCTCCCGGCTTGCGGGTACGCCGCGGTAGGCGTCGGTGACGAGCGGCGGGTTCACGTCGGCCGGCAGCAGCGCGTCGATGAAGTCGGGCAGCCAGTCGCGGATGAAGTAGGCGTCCCGGGGCGCGTCGCCCTGGTCACCGGGGCTGACCGGGTACCAGACCTCGACCCGTCGGTCGCCGAGGTCGAGCGTGGTCACGCCGGCGACGTACGGTCCGGCGTCGCGGTAGGGCGCGGCGCTCGTGGCGCTCGAGCTGCCGTCGCTGCAGCCGCCGAGCAGCAGGCAGGAGACGGCGAGGACCGGAAGCATGGACCGGACGGAGATCAGCGCGCGCATGCCGTCGAATTATCGTGCCGTGGGCGGCGCCGCCAGCCCGATTCGCGACCGCGCAGAGTCCATGGCTCGCGTCCCCGACCTGGCATCGTGCGGCTCGACGGGGTGACCGGTCGTCGATCGCACGAGGGAGTCCGCGCGCGTTTCGGCTTGCCCGCGGCGCGGCGCGCGTATTTTTTTGGGGGTAGCGGAGATCCACCCACCGCCCGAGAGCCCATCGCGGCCCAACCTACTCTCGAGGAGATCCACCATGTCAAGGAAGTCCCGCTCGGCGGGTACCGCGCTCGTCACGCTCGCGCTCGTCGCGCTCGTCACGCTCGCGCTCGTCGTCTCGCCGGTCTTCGCGGCGACCGCGAAGCGCTCGCTCACGAAGCTCGTCAAGAGATTCTACGGCGTGCCCGTGCAGTCGATGACGAGGATCGATTCGACGATCGACAACACCGATCCGGCGATGCCGCTCATGCTGGTGCCCGCGATCGTGCTGCAGTAGCCCGTCTGCCGGCTCGTCGGGCAGTGTTACGTGGCGCAGCTCGAGGTCTGCCCCGAGACGATCGGCATGGAGCAGCTGGACAGCCAGGTGTATCATGAGCGACCTCGACTGCCACGGCAACTCGCCGAACGCGAACCACGAATGCGACTGCGACGCCAAGCTCGACACCTGCAAGCCCATCTGACGTCCGTGCCGGCTTCGCCGTCCACGAAGGATGGAACCGGCAGGGCGTTCCATCCGACGCGGGCGAAGTTTGACGCGACGTCGCTACCGCTCGTAGAACCACGGCACGCGCGCCCCCGAGGCGCGCGTGCCGGAGGGAAGATGAAGCTGCTGCGCGCCGCCGCGGTCGTCGCGACCATTCTCCTGATCGCCGCCTGCTCGGACCGTTCCGGCTCGAGCGGCGCCGCGTACGACGTCACCGTCACGCGCACGACGTACGGCATCCCGCACGTCGCGGCGCGCGACTGGGGCAGCCTCGGCTACGGCTACGGCTACGCCTTCGCCGAGGACAACCTGTGCACGATGCTGGACGACTTCGTGACCATCCGCGGCCAGCGCGCGAGGTGGTTCGGTCCGGACGGCAGCTACGACATCCCCGCCGCCGGCGTGACGATGGGCAACGTCGACAGCGACTTCTTCTGGCGCTTCACCGCCGACGCGGCGTCCGTCGCCCGCTTCCGCGACGCCGGCACGACGGAGTCGAGGGAGACCACGCGCGGCTGGGCCGAGGGCTGGAACCGCTACGTGCGCGAGCTGCGCAGGGGCGAGCACGCCGGACGACACGCGGCGTGCGCCGGTGCGCCGTGGCTGTCGGAGATCGACGAGGACGACCTCTACCGGCGCTACGTGCGCCTCGCGGTGATTGCCGGCTCGACGGCCCTCGCGAACGAGATCGTCGCGGCGCAGCCGCCGACGGGTGGCGCGCCCGCGACCGCGGCGTCGGGGTCGGCGGCGGCCGCGTCGCCCGTGTCGCCCGTGTCGCCCGTGTCGCCATCGTCGTCGGCGGCCGCGTCGCCATCATCGACCGCGGCTGCGTCGCCCGGTGCGGCCGACGATCCGTTCACCCGGCTTCGCAACCGACCGTTCGGCAGCAACATGTACGCGATCGGGCTGGACGGCACCGCGGACGGCTCGTCGATGGTCTTCGGCAACCCGCACTTCCCGTGGACCGGCAGCGAGCGCCTGTACGTCGTGCACCTGACCATTCCCGGCGAGGTCGACATCGAGGGCGCCGCACTCTACGGCGTGCCCGCGGTGCTGATCGGCTTCAACGACGCCCTCGCGTGGTCGCACACGGTCTCGACCGCGTACCGCTTCGGGCTCTTCCAGCTCGCGCTGAATCCCGGCAACCCGCTGCAGTACGTGAAGGACGGCGAGGTCCGCGACCTCGAAGCCGTGCCGCTCGAGATCGAGGTGCTGCAGCCGGACGGCAGCCTCGCGAAGCGCACGCGCACGCTCTACCGCTCCGAGTACGGGCCGATGGTGTCGATCAGCGTCGGCGGCACGCCGGTGCTCGGCTGGAGCGAGACGACGGCGTTCACGATGCGCGACGCGAACCTCGCCAACACGCGCATCATCGAGCAGTACTTCCGCTGGAACACGGCGCGGAGCCTAGACGAGCTCGAGGCGCTGCACGCGAGCGTGCTCGGCACGCCGTGGGTGAACACCGTCGCGTCGGGTCCGGGCGGACACGCCTACTACGGCGACGTCACGGTGGTGCCGAACGTCACGCGCGACAAGAGCGCCGCCTGCACGCCGCCGCTCGGCGCGCTGGTCGCGAGCTTCGCGCCCGGGCTGCCGCTGCTCGACGGCTCGCGCGCGGATTGCGACTGGGACAGCGACGCCGACGCGCCCGCGCCCGGCATCTTCGGACCCGGCAACCTGCCGGTGTTGCGGCGCAGCGACTGGGTCGCCAACATGAACGACAGCTACTGGCTGACGAACCCCGCCGAACCGGTGACCGGCTTCGCGCCGGTGATCGGCGACGAGAACGCGCCGCGCTCGCTGCGCACGCGGCTCGGCATCCTGCAGGCGCAGCGCCGCCTCGACGGCACCGACGGCCGCCCCGGGCGCGGCTTCACCCTGGAGAGCCTGAAGGACGTGGTGCTCTCGTCGCAGGTGTACAGCGGCGAGCTCGCGCATGGCAGCGTGCTCGCCGAGCTGTGCTCGGGGAGCGGCGAGACAGGAATCAGCGCCGCGTGCGACGCGCTCGCGCGCTGGGACCGGACGGCGAACGTCGACGCGATCGCGTACCCGCTGTGGCAGGAGTTCTGGCGCGGGCTCGGCAGCCTCGCGTACTGGAAGACGCCGTTCGACGTCGCCGACCCGGTGAACACGCCGCGCGACTTCGACGCGCTCGCGCCGGGCGTCGCCGACTCCCTGCGCGGCGCCGAGCAGGCGGTGCGCGACGCCGGATTCGCGCTCGACGCGCCGCTCGGCGACGTGCAGCGCTCGGGCGTCAACGGCGACGACATCGCGCTCTTCGGCGGTCGCGGCAGCGCTGGCGCCTTCACCATCGCCGAGAACTTCGGGCTCGTCCGCGCGGGCTACCCGGTGGTCTACGGCAACAGCTACATCCAGGCGGTGACCTGGGAGAACGGCCGCGTGCGCGCGGAAGGCTTCCTCACCTACTCGCAGTCGACCGACCCGGCGAGCCCGCACTTCGCGGACTTCACGCGCGCTTACGCGCGCAAGGACTGGCACCGCTTCCCGTTCACGGCGGACGAGATCGCGGCGGCGAAGGAGAGCGAGCTGCGGCTCACCGAGCGGTGACCGGCCCGGACGGCGAGCGGAAGATCGCCGAGTCGGTCGCTCTCGTCGTCCGCCGCCGCGGGCCTCCGCCCGCTTGCGACGAGTTGACGAGGTCGACAGCCGATGGCCATAGAGAAGTATGGCCATACCAATCGTGAAGGCGACCTACTCGCTGGACGTGAACACGGTGAAGACGCTGGAGCGGATGGCGAAGCGCTGGGCCGTGTCGAAGTCGGAGGCGTTGCGCCGTGCGATTCGAGCTGCTGCCGCGAACGACTCTCCGGACGAGGGGAAACACCTGGCGCGGCTCGACGAGCTGCAGCGGAAGGTGGCGCTGGATCCCGCGAAGGCGGCGCGCTGGGTTCGCGAGGTCAAGGCCGAGCGCGTTGCGCGCTCTCCCCGACCCGCAAAGACGGCGCGCCCGTGATTCACCTCGACACCAGCTTTCTCATCCCCGCGCTGGTGCCCGGATCCGCCGCGGACAAGCAGATCCGGCGCTGGCTCCGCGACGAGGAGGATCTCGGGATGAGCTCCGTCGCGTGGAGCGAGTTCCTCTGCGGTCCGGTGGGCGCTGCCGAGGTCGACCTGGCGAGCGGTATCCTGCAGGAGATCGCGCCGTTCGGCGCGGCAGATGCGCTCGTCGCCGCGCGCCTGTTCAACCGGAGTGGCCGCCGGCGAGGGACGCTGGCCGACTGCATGATCGCGGCCGTGGCGATCGCGGCGGACGCCGCGGTCGCCACGGCGAACGCGAAGGACTTCGAACGCCTCGGCGTCGAGACGTTCGGCGTGGTCGCCGTCTGAGCGCGGCCGTGGGCCGCAGCGCGACGAGCGAAGCCTGCGTGCCGCGTGGATGGCCCGTGTGCCGCGCTACGAGCGCTTGTCCGCCACCGCCGACACCAGCCGATCGCCCGTCGCGCTGCGCAGCGTGAGCTCGCCCTCCTCGATCTTCCAGGTCTCCGCGCGCTCGAGCGCCGCGACGAAGTTCGACTCCTGCTTCATCACACCCTGCCCGGAGCACGCCTTGCGCGTCGTCGAGAGACGGTCGATCGCGACGCGGTCGCCCTGCACCTTGTAGGTGCCGCGGAAGGTGTTGCAGCCCGCGCTGCCGGACACCGTGCCGCCCGCGAACGAGAGCGTGAGCGTCGTGCCGCGGAGCGTGCCCATGAGCGCCTTGCGGCCGTCGCTGACGCCGTTCACGTTCCAGGCGCCCTCGATCTGCGGTGCCATCTCCGGGGCGAACACCATCATGGCGGCAGTCTCGTCGTCCTCGTCCATCGGGGCAAGGGTCAGGCGGCCGTTCGCGAGCGTCGCGCGCGTCGGCTTCGCGAGCGCCTTCCGGACGGCGTTCTCGACCGACATCGCAGGCTCCGGGCAGGCGGTCATGGTGCCGGCCATCTTCGAGACGGCGAGGATTCCGTCAACGAGCGTGTACGTGGCGCGCACCTGGTTGCAGCCCGCGGACACCTGCGCGGCGCCGCTCGCGAAGCGCAGCGTGACGCCGCTCTTCACCGCGGCGAGCTTCGCGGGCTCGAGACCGCCGAGGCTCTGCAGGCGCCAGGCCTTGCCCTCGATCGCCGCCATCGTCGCCGGCGGGGCCGGTAGCGTCGTTGGCTTGCTCGGCCCGCACCCGTTCGTCACCAGAGCCGCCACCACGACGATCGCAAGAACACTCGTGCGCATTCCCTCATCCTTCCGCATTCGGCGCCTCGGCCCGGCGCCGCAGATGCCGGCGAGCCGCGTCCTCGACGACGGTGCCGGCAAGGACGTCCGGCCTCGTGCCTCCCCGAAGATCGACGACGTTCTGCCACGCGAGGGCCGCATCGACGGCCTCGGGCAGCAGCCCACCGGCGACCAGTGCCGGTATCGCCCCGTGCGTTCGTTGACAAGCATCGAACCGCTCATGTTCGCAACTTCGTCCCCGCCGGCCCAAGGCCCGGTGCCCGGGCGCGAGCACGTCGAGGTCGCCGATGCTTGACCATCGACGCGGACCGCGGATGCTCGGGCCGGTGCGGTCGCCGAGGTGGCCGCCGCTCGGAAAGATCCGAAGGGTTTCACGCGCGCAGGTGCAGCGGGCTCGTCCGGCGGTCGGCTGGGCGTGGCCGCGCGTCACTTGCCGCGGCGCACGCGGATCAATCCCTCCTGTGCGCAGGACGCGACCAGCTGCCCGTCGCGCGTGAAGAACGTCCCGCGGCAGAAGCCGCGCTGCCGCGCGCTCACGGGGCTCTCCATGACGTAAAGCAGCCAGTCGTCGACGCGGAACGGGCGGTGGAACCACATCGCGTGGTCGAGCGACGCCGACTGGAAGCTCGACGAGGTCACGGCGATCGGGTGCGCGTTCACCGCATTCGAGAGCAGCGTCATGTCGGACGCGTAGGCGAGCACGCACTGGTGCAGCGCGGGGTCGTCGGGCAGCCGGCCCTTGGTACGCACCCAGCTGCTGGTGTGCGGTGCGCGCTCCGCCGCGTCGAACATGCGCAGCCCGCCCGGGGTGCGGATCTCGACCGGCGGGTCGAACAGCATGTCGCCCTCGGGCGGCGCGAAGCCGAGCGCCTCGACACCGCTGCGCATCTCGTCCTCGTAGAGGACGCCGCCCGGCGCGCTCGGCTCGGCCGGCTTCTCGATCTGGTGCTCGAGACCGTCGGTCTCGACCTGGAACGAGACCGACATGTTGAGGATCGCCTCGCCGTGCTGGATCGCCTTCACCAGCCGCGTGGTGAACGTGCCGCCGTCGCGCACGCGGTCGACCTCGAAGATCGTCGGTACGCGCGAGTCTCCCGGACGGAGGAAATACGCGTGCAGCGAGTGCGCGAGCCGCCCCTCGACCGTGCGCAGGGCCGCCACCAGACCCTGCGCGAGGACCTGCCCGCCGAACAGGCGACGCCGCAGGTCGGCGGGGTTCTGCCCGCGGAAGAGGTTGACCTCGAGGCGCTCGAGGTCGAGGACGTCGATGAGCCGCTGCAGGGAGTCGCTCACGGCGTGCCGCTCAGTCGATCTCGACGTGGTTTGCGACCTTACGGGCGTGCGACGACGGCGGGTGCTCGAGGAGCTTCAGCATGCGCCGTGCATACTACGGCAAGCCCGCCGGGACCACGCGGCCCCGTCTCGCCGCGGGCGGCGACCGACTATCGTGCGCGCAGGAACGCCCGCAGCGGCTCGTCGCGCCAGCTCACCGCGGTACCCCTGTCCTTGAACGGCGCGTAGCGGGGCGGCGCCGCGCGCTCGGGGCGATCGCCCATCACCGTCACGCGCTGGATCACGCGCTCGCCCACGAAATCGTTCAGCACGTGGTGCTGCGTGCACCGGTTGTCCCACATGGCGATCGTGCCCTCGGTCCAGCGGTAGCGCACGCTGAATCGGTCGCGGGTCGCGTGGCGCGTCAAATACCCGAGCAGGACGTCGCTCTCCTCGTGGCTGAGCTCGACGATGCGCCGCGTGAAGTGCTCGTTGACGAACAGCGACTTGCGCCCGGTGACCGGATGCACCCGCACCACCGGATGGATGGCCTTGCGCTCCGGGGCGTAGTGCGGGCTCGCGTCGTGCAGCGCGGTGAGGCCTTCGCACAGGTCCTTCATCGGCTGCGAGAGCTCCTCGTACGCCTTGTACATGTTGGCCCACAGCGTGTCGCCGCCCACGGGCGGGCACGTGCGCATGTGCAGGATCGCGTACACCGACGGCTCGGCCTGGCAGGTCAGGTCGCTGTGCCATTCGTCGGCGACCGCCCCCGCGCCGCTGTCGGCGCGCAGCTCGAAGAACTCGGGACGTTCCTTGTCCATCGCGAGGTTCGGGTGGCCTTCGAGCTTTCCGAACAGGCGGCCGAACGCGATGTGCTCGTCGGGCGTCAGGCGATGGCCCGGGAAGAACAGCACCAGGTGCTCGGCGATCAGCTTCAGGATCGCGTCGGCATCGACCGGCCCGGCCTTGGCGAGGTCGATACCGCGGATCTCCGCGCCCAGCGAGCCGGAGAGCGCCGTCACCTCGAGTGTGCTGCCCATGTCGAACCCTCCACCGCCGATCTACCGCAGGCACCCAGTGCCTGCCAAGCACGTTCGCTCGGCGCGCGCCCAGCCGTGCGCGAGCCCCGCTGCGCTGCGCTGAGCCGTGCGCGAGCCCCGCTGCGCTGCGCTCAGCCGTGCGCGACGAGCCGCGTGATGGCCGCGAGCAGCGACGCCGCATCGGCGACGTCCGGCCAGCCCGGGTCCTCGCCCGCGACGGCGTACCAGCCGTCCGGCGCGTGCTCGCCGGTGATGCGGCGCATGCACCGCGACACGACCGGGACGGGGGGAGCAGGCATGGTCATTCCGGCTCGCCGGACCGTATCGATCTCGAGGGCCGGGGCCGCGAACGCGCGGCTACGCGACGGCCCGTCGATGGTCAAGCACGGCGCGGACGCGCGACACGCGCAGCGCGGCTTCTCAGCGATCGGCGCTTCGGCTGGAACGGCGCGACATGCCGCACGCGACCCCACCCCGACGCCGTCCACTCCCGAGCCTGTGCGCCCTCGCTTGCCTTCTCGCGACGCTCGTGGCTGCGGGCGCGACGGGCTGCGGCGACACGTCGTCGGGTGGCGGCGCGGCGGCCGGTCCCGACGCAGCCGGTCCGTACCCGCCCGCCAGCACGACCATCGTCCTGACGGACGCGGCGCGCGACCGCTCGCTGACGGTCGAGGTCTGGTACCCGGCGGTCGCGGGTGCGCGCGCCGCGGCGGAGCAGGGCGAGCCGGTCGAGAGCTTTCTCGCGTCGCCGGACGACCGCGCGCGCTACGCGGATCTGCTCGCCGCGTCGCCCGATCCGGGTCCGAGCCGCCGCACGGGCGCCGCGCGCGATGCCACGCCCGCGAGCACGCGCGACGGCTACCCGCTGCTGGTGTTCTCGCACTGCTTCGAGTGCTTCCGCTTCTCGAGCTTCTCGATCGCCGAGCGTCTCGCGAGCCACGGCTTCGTCGTCGCGGCCCCGGATCACGCCGGCGACACGCTGTTCGACGCGACGTTGCCGCTCACGACCGACGTGTTGCAGATCCGCGCCGCCGACGTCCGCTTCGTCGCGTCCGCGTTGCTCGCCGGCATGGCCGGCGCCGAGCGGCTGCCGGCGTCGCTGCGCGGCGCGCTCGACGCGGCTCGCGTCGGCGTCTTCGGCCACAGCTTCGGGTCGGTCACGACCGGCCTCGTGCTGCAGGACGACGCGCGCTTCGTCGCCGGGCTCGGCATCGCGGCGCCCTTCGAGAACCCGCTGCTCACGGGTGTCGCCATGAGCCGCATCGCGAAGCCGGCGCTCTTCCTCGTCGCGCGCGAGGACAACAGCATCGGCGAGATCGGCAACCAGTTCATCCGCCTCAACTTCGACCAGGCGCCCGGCCCGATCCGCAAGGTCGAGGTCACCGACGCCGGCCACTGGTCGTTCTCGGACATCTGCCACCTCGGCGACGACTTCCGACCCGGCTGCGGCGACGGCGTGCGGCAGACGGCTCCCGGCGAGCCGTTCCCCCACCTGCCGATCGACCGGGGCATCGCGATCGGGCAGGCGTACGTCACGGCGTTCTTCCTCTCGGAGCTGCAGGGCGCCGAGCGCGCGACCGGATACCTCGCCGCGGGAGCGCCCGCCGAGCTGGTCGACGTCGCGGAGCGGCCTTGAGCGGAGAGGCCTTGAACGGAAGGCCGGAGATCTCTGGGAGCGTGCCGTGACGCTCGATCGGGTGCTGCGACTGGTCGCGCTCGCTGCGGCGCTGCTGCTCGCGGCTCCGGGCGCGGCCGCGGTCCGCCCGAACGTGGTGCTCGTCGTCGTCGACGACGTCGCTCATGCCGACGTGGCACGACTCGACCGCCTGCAGGAGATGATGTTCCGTACGGGCACCGAGCTCCGGCGCTTCGCGACCCCGGACGCGCTGTGCGGGCCGAGCCGGGTATCGATCCTGCGTGGCCAGCACGGCCACAACACCGGCATCACGACCAACAGGCGGGTGGCGTCCACCGTGCGTGCCCTCGGGCTCGAGGCGAGTACCCTCGCGACCTGGCTCGCCGACGCCGGATACGCGACGGCGCTCTTCGGCAAGTACCTGAACGCGTACGGCCGCGGCAGCGATCCGCTCGCGCGCACGCACGTGCCGCCGGGATGGACGGAGTGGTACGGCGGCGTTCCTCGACGAGGGTACGGCTTCTGGCTGAACCACAACGGCAGCGTCGTGACGTATCCGGTGGACGGCCCGCATCCGAACGACGTGCTCGCCGACCTCGCGGCGAGCTTCATCGCACGTCACGCGGAGCAGCCGATGTTCCTCTACGTGGCACCTGGGTCGTCGCACGGCGACGCGCCGCCCGCGCACCGCCACGAGGGCGCTTTCCGGGACGCAGCGCTCCCGCAGGGACCTTCGTTCAACGAGGAGGACGTGTCGGACAAGCCCGCCTGGATCCGTGGCCTGGTGCCGCAGCCGGCCGACCACCCGGGCCGCCTCGAGCGCCATCGCAACCGTCTGTGCTCGATGCTCTCGGTGGAGGACCTGCTCGCGACCGTCCTCCGGGCGCTCTCCGACCAGGGCGTGCTGGATTCGACGTACCTGATCTTCGTGTCCGACAACGGCTACCAATACGGCGAGCACCGCATCAGGGCGTCGAAGGCGACGGCGTACGACGAAGCGCTGCTGGTGCCGGCGGTGATCCGGGGCCCCGGCGTACCGGCGGGCGTCGCGATCGACCATCTCGCGACGAACGCAGATCTGGCGGTGACCATCGCGGATCTCGCGGGCGTCGCGGTTCCGAGCTTCGTCGACGGCAGGAGCCTCGTGCCGCTGCTGCGCGGCGATCGACCGGAGCCGCGCGTGGCGCCGCGCGATCGGCATCGAGCACCTCGATCGGCGGCCGAAGGGCGACGGTCCGTCGCCGAGCTTCTACGGCGTGCTGCTCGACCGGTGGAAGTACGTTCGCTATCCCGGGACCGGCGAGCAGGAGCACTGCGACCGGTCCGCTGATCCGTCCGAGATGCAGAGCGTGCACGCGACCGGCGACACGGTGTGCATGCGCGCTTTGCGCGAGTGGGCGGATGCGCTGGCCGAGTGCGTGGCGGACGAGTGCCGCGCGCTCGAGCAGAACCGGCGTCGCGCGGCACGGGCATCGTCGTGCCGGGCGCACGTTCTGCTCGCCGCCGCCGACGACGACATCGCAGCGCTCTTTGCCGCGCCGGAGGCGACGGCTCCCTTCGCAGAGTCGGCCTGCGCGGGCCCGTAGGCGACGCGCCGCGCCGGCCGGGCCGGTGCGCCCGCGGTGACGCGACGAGCGCGGTGCACTGGCGGATCAGGTTCGCGCATCGCCGGCGAGGAGCACGTCGCCGAACTGCGGGGCGCTCACGACGCGCTCGGCGAACGCGCCGCGCGCCTCGTCGCCGACGTCCGACGGCCAGCGCGCGTCGCTGCGCTGCCAGCGCTCCAGCCAGTCGGCGCCGAACAGGCCGCGTCCGCGACGCGCGGCGTGCGCGAGCGCGGCCGGCGTCATCGCGAGCGTGGTCTCGGCCTTCGGACCGGTCGGCGCGCCGCGCGCGATCGCGAAGCCCGCCGCGACGAGTGCGGCGCGGATCGCGGTCGACGTCGAGTAGGTGAACAGCTCGACGTCGCGCTCGCCGCACGCGGCGAACACGCGCTCGAAGCAGTCGAGGGTCCAGAGCGGCGTGTCGGTCTTCGGCGAGAACGGATCCCAGAAGATCAGGTCGGGCGCGGGCGCGTCGGCCATGCGCTCGAGGAAGTCGCCTTCGAGGAGCGTCCACGAGAGCGGCACGTTCTCCGACCGCCACTCGCCGAAGCGCAGCAGCTTGCCTGGCACGGGGCCGCGCAAGTGCGGGAAGCGCGGTCCGTTGCGCAGCGCGAGGCGCAGCGACGCGACGTCGTTCTCGAAGCTCACCAGGTGCACCGGGCGCTGTGACACTTCGTCGCCGCTCGCCTCGACGCACGCGATCGCCGCCATCGCGTTGTGCGCGGCGCCGAGGCCGACGTCCCAGATCACGAGCGGCGCGGCCGTCGGCTCGCGCAGCCGCTCGGCGAGGCGCGACTGCTCGACGTAGAGCGCGCGCGCCTCGGTCTGCGGGTCGAGCCCTGCGTGCATGATCTCGCCCGACGCGCGGTCGACGATGCTCGCGTGTCCTTCGTCGGCAATGCGGACGTCGAAGCGTTCGAGCACGTCCTCGCCGCGGCGGCGGCGGCGCGGCACCGGGACGATCGACGGGTGCTCGTCGTCGATGCGCTCGAGCAGCGGACGGCGCTCGTCGCGCAGCGCCGCGAAGGTCCCGTCGAGGACCGCCGCGCGCATCGCGGACATCAGGTCGTGGTAGAAGCGCAGGTTGTGGCGCGTGAGCAGCGTCCACGCGAGCGGCTCGCCGGCCTTGATCAGGTGGTGCAGGTACGCGCGCGAGTAGTGCGCGCAGGTGGAGCAGGGGCACTGCGCGTCGACCGGTGCGTCGGCGAGCTTGTAGACGCCGCGCGACAGCGCGAAGCGTCCGGTGGACGTGTAGACCACGCCCTGCTTCGCGAGCGACGACGGGATCGTGCAGTCGAACATGTCGATGCCGCGGTCGACGGCCTCGAGCAGGTCGATCGGCGTGCCGACACCCATCAGGTAGTGCGGACGGTCCGGCGGCAGCAGTGCGGTCACCAGCGCGGTGCAGCGCTCGCGCTCGTGCTTCGTCTCGCCGACCGCGAGCCCGCCGACCGCGAAGCCGTCGAACGGCATCCTCGTCAGCACGTCTGCGCTCTCGCGGCGCAGGTCGTCGAAGCACGCGCCCTGCACGATGCCGAACAGCGCCTGCGGCGCGTCGCCGCGCGCGTCGAGGCTGCGCGCCGCCCAGCGGTGCGTGCGCTCCATCGCGGCGGCGGCGGTGTCGTGGTCGGACGTGGATGGCACGCAGACGTCCATCGCCATCAGCATGTCGCTGCCGATCGCGAGCTGCGTCGCGATGCTGTGCTCGGGGCTGAGCACGATGGTCCGGCCGTCGACGTAGCTCTTGAAGACCGCGCCGTCCTCGGTGATGACGCGCTCGTTCGGCAACGAGAACACCTGGAAGCCGCCGGAATCGGTGAGGATCGGACGGCTCCAGTTCATGAAGCGATGGATGCCGCCGACGTGCCGGAAGACCTCGGGTCCGGGACGCAGCAGCAGGTGGTACGCGTTCGCGAGCAGCACCTGCGCGCCGGATGCGAGCAGGTCCTCGACCGGCAGGCCCTTGACGGTCGCCTGCGTGCCGACCGGCATGAATACGGGAGTGAGCACCTCGCCGTGCAGCGTGTGCAGGCGCCCCGCGCGCGCGGACGACCCGGTCGCGGTGGCCTCGAGCTCGAAGCGCAGGCGGTGCATCGACGGGCGTGTCTAGCCGTCCGCGCCGCGCGCCGCGACCGCGCACCAGGGCGTCCAGCGCGGGCGGACACGCCCGCGGGACGCTAACGTCCGCGCATCGCATGCCCCCGAGGATCGACAAGCAGGCGGTGATCGCGGCGCTGCACGCGCGCCTCGCCGCGCGCTACGACGCGCTGGTCGCGTCGCAGAAGTCCGCGCAGGCGGGCGCCACGCACGGCGAGTCGAAGCAGGAGCACGCGAAGGACATGCGCGCCGTCGAGCAGCAGTACCTCGCGCGCGGTCTCGCCGAGCGCGCCGAGACGCTGCGCGACGCGGTGGTGGTGCTGGCGTCGCTGGAGGCGCGCGACTTCGAGGAGGACGAGGCGGCGCGTGCGGGCGCGCTGGTCGGGCTGGTGGACGAGGGCGACCGCGAGCTGGTCTACCTGCTGGCACCCGCGGGCGGCGGCGAGACCGTCGACGCGGGCGGCGTGACGGTCACGGTCGTCACGCCGCAGTCGCCGCTCGGCGCGTCGCTGCTCGGCGCGCACGTCGGCGACGAGCTCGGCATCGAGATCGGGGCGAAGCGCCGCAGCGTCGTCGTCGAGTGGCTGCGGTGAGCACGCGCGCCGCCTCTAGTCGAGCTCGACGAAGGTCCCCAGGACGTCCGACGACGAGGCGCCGGTGGCACGGTCGAAGACCGCGAGGAACCGTGCCCCGTCGGTGGCCAGGGCGACGCTCTCGATTCCAGGTCCGGCATCGATGGTGAGCGGCGCGACGCCCGTTCCTTCGCTGCCAAGACGCGCGCCGCGCAGTGCGTCGGCCTCGATCCACGTGATCAGGTAGGTGCCGCCGGCGAACGCGACGTCGCCGAGATGCTTGACGCTGCTGCCGCCGGCGACGACGAAGCCCCCGGCCGGCTCGGGATCGGCACCCGGCGTGTAGCGGATCGCACGCAGCTCGGTGAGCGCGTCGGGGTCGTCCGTGGTCGGCGTCTCCCAGACGACGAGGAAGCTCGTGCCGTCGCTCGCGACGGCGGTGCTGCCCGCACCGTCCGCGGCGTCGCTCAGCGAGAACAGCGTCTGGCCGTCGGAGGTCAGGAGGGCGCCCTGCAGGTTGGTCGAGATGACCCCTGGCGAAGTCTGGGCCTGCGAGGTCTGCGTGAACGCGACCAGGGTCGTGCCATCACTGCGGGTCGCGACCGCGGGTGCGGAGCCGTTGCTGATGACTCCCGCAGGTGGGGGCAAGATGGCGCTCAGCGGTCCCACCGGCTGCGACTGCACCGCGCCCCCGGTGCGGGTGACGATCCGGCCCCCCACCCGGCTCAACGAGAACGAGCCGGCCAGCGAAACGATGCGCTGGTACATGCCGAGGAAGAGCGTGCCGTTGGTGCTCGCGGCGACCGGTCCGTTGATCGCCGACAGCGCCATGCTGAAGGTCAGCTGCTCGTCGATCGTCGTCGCGGGCAATGCGGGCGCGCCGGCGGGCGGCACCGAGACGAAGCCGACGACCTGCGCCGGTGGGCCGTCGTCTCCGCGCGTGCCGTAGCCCCACAGGAACACGCCGAACGCGTCGCCGGCGAACGCGATGCCTCCCGGCAGATAGGTCGCGCCGCTGTCGAGGAACGGCTCGTCCAGGTCGTTGAGCAGGAGCGGCGCCGAATCGACCACCTCGCCGTTCGGGGCCAGGCGCACCCCGAGTACGTCCGGTGCTTGACGATCGGTCGGGGCACTGAACGTGACCAGGAAGCGCTCGCCGCCCCAGGCAGCCTCGACCGCGGCGCTCGCCGGGAGGTTCTCGGCGATCGGGAACGGATTCGGCAGCACGGTGGACGTCGGCGTCGGTGTCGGCGCGAGCGGCGTCGCGGTCACGAAGGGGGTGGCGCTGGGGTACGCCGTCGGCGTCGGTCGGCTGCCTCCGCCGCCACCGCCGCTGCCGCAGGCGGCGAGCGCCGCCGACAGGACCAGATGCACCGTGACGATCGCGACGCGCCTGCCGCCAGTCGCGCCGCGCTCGGCCGAGCCGGTCGTCGTGCGCATGCGCGTCGCGATATTAGCTCTCTTGCTGCGGCGTCAACCTGGATCGGGCTCGCCGCCGCGCTCACTGCTCAGCGCGCGCCGATCGTGAAGGTCGCGCTCGCGTCCGCGCTGTCCGCCCAGCCGTAGCGCGCGGCGCGCGCGCGCAGCGTGCCGCCCGCGTCCAGCGTGACCGGACCGGTGTAGAGCCGCCAGTACGGGTCGTCGCCGGCGTCCAGCGTGTACGCGAGCGACGCGCCCGCGACGTCGGAGCGGATCGTCACGTCGACCGGAGCGTCGAACGCGCCGCCCGCGGGCTCGATCGCCGGCGGCGGCGTGACGGGCTGCACGCCGCCCGGCCAGAAGCGCTCGCGCAGCTCGTCCTCGGGGACCGCGCCGAGGTCGCCGGACTCGACGTCCCAGCGCTCGTGCGCGGCGCGCATGCGCTCGAGCCGCGCCTGGTGCTCGGGACGTCCGGCGAGGTTCTCGAGCTCGAACGGGTCGCTCTGCGTGTCGTACAGCTCCTCGACCGGCTTGGTCGCGCGGTAGTACCAGTCGGCCGGCGGCAGCAGCAAGCCCTCGTCGTGCAGGCGGAAGATCTCCTGCATCGTGGCGAGGTTGTTGCGGAAGTCGATCGACTGGCCGTACGGCGTCTCGGGCTGGTAGTTGCGCAGGTACTTGAAGCGCCGGTCGCGCACGGCGCGGATGCGGGCGCGCGCCTCGTCGTGGCGATCCGCCGCCGCGAACACGAACTCGGGCTCGGGGTCCGCGTCGGGTCCGAGGAAGACGCGGCCCTGCAATTTCGGCGGAACGGGGACGCCGGCGAGCGCCAGCGCGGTCGGCGCGAAGTCGACGTAGCTCACCAGCCGCTCGTCGACGCTGCCCGGCTCGAGCCGTCCCGGCCAGCGCACGATGAGCGGTCCGTGGATGCCGCCGTCGTACGTCCAGCGCTTGTCGCGCGGCAGGCCGCGGCCGTTGTCGGGGAAGAACAGCACGACGGTGCGCCCGGCGAGCCCCTCCTCGTCGAGCCTGTCGAGCAGGCGTCCGACCTTCGCGTCGAGGCTCGCGACGTTGTCGTAGTGACGCGCGAAGTCGCGCCGCACGAGCTCGGTGTCGGGATAGTACGGCGGTACGCGGATGCTCGCCGGGTCGGTGGTGATCGGCTTCGTGCCGAAGAGCTGGCTCTCGTGCGTGTCGAGGATCGTGACGTGCGTGAAGAACGGCTGGCCGGGTGCGCGTCCGCGCCAGTCGCCGTTCGCGTCGTCCCAGTTGGTCAGCGGCGCGCGGTCGAACACCGCGCTGAGCTGGTAGTACAGCTTGCCCGTGCTGCTCGTCCAGTAGCCGGCGGCGCGCAGGTACTCGGTGAAGGTCTTCACCCCGGGCGGCGGCACCGGGTAGTAGCCGGCATCGATGCTGCGCATGTGGTGCGCGCCGATCGACGTCGCGTACATGCCGGTGACCAGTGCCGCGCGGCTCGGCGAGCACACGCCCGCGGTCGCGAAGGTGTTGGGGTAGCGCACGCCCTCGCGCGCCAGACGGTCGAGGTTCGGCGTGCGCGCGACCGGGTCGCCGAACGCGCCGACCTCGAAGCTCATGTCGTCGGCGACGATCCACAGCACGTTGGGTTTTGTCGCGGGTGCGTCGTCCGCCGGCGCGTCGGCTGCGCGGACGCCGGTACGCAGCAGCCGCCCAACGTGGTCGTCTTCCTCACCGACGATCAGGGCTACGCCGACGTCGGGGCGTTCGGCGCGACCGACATCCCGACGCCGTCCTTCGATCGCCTCGCCGCCGAGGGCATGCGCCTGACGAGCTTCTACAGCGCGCCGACCTGCACGCCGTCGCGCGCGATGCTGATGACCGGCTCGTACGGCCAGCGCGTGAGCGTGCCCGGCGCGTACTACCCGTCGTCGCTCGAGGGACTCGCGCCCGACGAGATGACGATCGCCGAAGTGCTGCGCGCACGCGGCTACGCGACGGGACTCGTCGGCAAGTGGCACCTCGGCAGCCAGCCGCCGTTCCTGCCGACGCGGCAGGGCTTCGACGAGTACTTCGGCATCCCCTACTCGAACGACATGGGGCGGGTGAACGGGCTCGGCCGGCCGATCTACCCCGACCTGCCGCTGCTCGCCGGCGAGACCGTGGTCGAGACCGAGCCCGACCAGGCGCAGCTCGTGCGGCGCTACACCGAGCGCGCGACCGACTTCATCGCGCGCCACGCGGACCGCCCGTTCTTCCTCGAGATCGCGCACTCGATGCCGCACTGGCCGATCGCGGCGTCCGACCGCTTCCGCGGCTCGTCGCCGCGCGGGCTGTACGGCGACGTGATCGCCGAGATCGACTGGTCGATGGGCGAGATCCTCGACGCGCTCGCGGCGCACGGCATCGACGACCGCACGCTGGTGCTGTTCGCGTCCGACAACGGCCCGTGGCTCGTGTTCGGCAATCACGCGGGATCGGCGGGACCGCTGCGCGAGGGCAAGAGCACGAGCTTCGAGGGTGGCGTGCGCGTGCCGGCGATCGCGCGCTGGCCGGGTCGCATCCCGGCGGGCAGCGCGTCGGCCGCGGTGCTGGGGCTGATCGACGTCCTGCCGACCGCGGCGCGCCTCGCCGGCGCGGAGCTGCCGGCGGACCGCGTGATCGACGGTCGCGACGCGTGGCCCGTGCTGTCGGGCGAGGACGAGGCGTCGTTCGACCACCGCGTCTGGCTCGTGCACCGCAACGGCGGCCTCGAGGCCGTGCGGCGCGGGCGCTGGAAGCTGCACCTGCCGCACCCCTGGGCGACCGTGACCGTGCCGGGCGTCGACGGCGACGACGGCGAGACGGCGGTGCTGCAGATCGGTCTCGCGCTGTTCGACCTCGAGAGCGACCTCGGCGAGACGCGCGACGTCGCGGCCGAGCACCCCGACGTCGTCGCCGGGCTGCTCGCGATCGCCGAGGACGCGCGCGCGGACCTCGGCGACACGCTCACCCGGCGGCGTGGCAGCGGCGTCCGGCCGCAGGGGAGCCACGACCCGGCCGCGCCCTGATCAGCGCCCGCGCTCGCCCAGCATCTCGCGCATCACGTCCGGGTTGCGCGCCGCCGCACGCGCGGTCGCGAGCGTGATGCGGTTCTGCCGCACCAGCTCCGCGAGCGAGGTCTCGAGCGAGACCATGCCTTCCGCGCGGCCGGTGAGGATGAGGTCGCCGATCTGGTGGCCGCGCCCCTCGCGGATCTTGTGGGCGATCGCGTGCGTGACGAACATGCGCTCGGTCGCGGGCACGAGCCGGCCCGGCTGGGCCGCCGGCAGCAGGAGCTGCGTCACGATCGCGCGCAGGACGTTCGCGAGCTGCGCGCGTACCTGCGTCTGCTGGTGCGGCGGGAACGAGTCGATGATGCGGTCGATCGCCATCCCGGCATTGCCGGAGTGCAGCGTCGAGAACACGAGGTGCCCGGTTTCGGCGGCGGTCATCGCGGCCGAGAACGTCTCGCGGTCGCGCATCTCGCCGACCAGGATCACGTCGGGGCTCTCGCGCAGCGCGGCGCGCAGGCCCGCGGCGAAGCTCTCGACGTCACGCCCCACCTCGCGCTGGTGCACGAGGCACGTGCCGTTCGCGTACTCGTACTCGACCGGGTCCTCGATGGTGAGGATGTGGCGCGAGCGCGTGCGGTTCATGTGGTCGAGCAGCGCCGCCAGCGTCGACGACTTGCCGGAGCCGGTCGGGCCGACCAGCAGGACCAGGCCGTCGATCGGCTCGGTGAGCTTTTCGAGGTCCGGCGGCAGGCCGAGCTCGGCGAGCGTACGCACGCGGCGCAGCGGCCGCACCGCCGCCGCGAGACCGCCGAGGTGGCGGAACAGGTTGACGCGCAGCTTGACGTCGCCGAAGTGCAGTCCGAGGTCGACGCTGCCGTGCTTCTCGAGCCGTGCGTGGTGCGCGTCGTCGAGCGAGATCAGCCCGAGCAGCGTGCCCTCGTCGAGACGCGAGCCGGGGACGTCGCGCAGCTCCATGCCGACGCGCATGCGCGCGTCCGACGACGTCGACAGGAAGAGGTCGGTCGCGTCGGCGTCGAGCGCGCGGCGGATCAGCGCCGCGATCGCGCCCTCGCCGGGCGCGATGCCGGGGCGCGGCTGCGTGTACGGCAGGCGCGGCACCACGGACGGATCCGCGTCCGCGAGGGGGGCGTCGCCGGCCGTCGTCGCGGCCGCCGGTCCGATCGGCGCCGCCGCCGCCGACGACGCTTCCGCGGTGGCGGCCGGTGCCGCCGCGTCGGCCCGCCGGAAGCGGATCTCGCGCGGCTCCTCGATCTCGACGAGGAACGTCGTGCGCGTCCCCTTCGCATCGTGCACGTAGGTCGTGCCGTCGCCCGCGGCGCGCACCTCCTCGAGGAAGCGGGCCAGCAGCTCCGGCAGCAGCGGCGGCATCGACAGCGGCTTCGGCTCGCCGCCGCGCGCGAGGCGCGGCGCCTGTCCCTCGACCAGCGTCAATACGTCCGCGCCCTGCGCGAGAAGGATGCCCAGCAGTCCGTCGATGGCGGCCATGGCCGCATTCTCGACCAGGGCGCGGCACTCTGCCAACTTGGCGAATTCGTGTGTTAGGGAAGTTCCGGTCTGCCCTTTGCGGCACCGGATCATCTGAGAGACTGAGAACGTTGACCCCCGCGATCCTCTGCCGCGACGTCGTGAAGCTCTACCGCTCCCGACGGGCGCTCGACGGCATCAGCTTCGAGGTACACCCGGGCGAGATCGTCGCACTGCTGGGCCCGAACGGCGCCGGCAAGTCGACCACCCTGTCGGTCCTCGCGACGCTGCTCGAGCCGACCTCCGGACACGTCGAGGTTGCGGGGCACCGCTTCCCGGGGGAACCGGCGAAGGTGCGACGCGTGCTCGGCCTCGTGCCGCAGCGCATCGCGATCTACCCGACGCTGACCGCGCGCGAGAACCTCGAGTACTTCGCGGCGCTGCAGGGGCTCGACGGCACGACCGCGCCGCAGGCGATCACGCGCGTGCTGGCGATGGTCGGCCTCGACGGCCGCGCCGACGAGCCGACGCTGCAGTTCTCCGGCGGCATGTCGCGGCGCCTGAACCTCGCCTGCGGCATCCTGCACGAGCCGCGCGTGATCCTGCTCGACGAGCCCACGGTCGCGGTCGATCCCCAGGCACGCGAGCGCATCTACGCGCTCGAGCGCCAGCTCGCCGCCGCCGGTGCCGCCATCCTGCACAGCACGCACCTGATGGAGGAGGCAGAGCGGCTGTGCGACCGCGTCGTGCTGGTCGACGCCGGACGGGTGATCGCGAGCGGCACGTCCGCCGAGCTGGTCGCGAAGCTCGGCCTCGGGCCGCGGCTCACGCTGCGCACGACGCGGCCGCTGCCCGCGGGCTGGCCGGGTCCGTCCACCGCGCGCGTACGCGTCGTGCCCGGCGACGGCCCGCAGACGGTGCTCGAGCTCGAGGACGCGGCGATCGTCCCGGCGCTGCTCGACCGCGCCCGCGCCGACGGCGGCGAGATCCTCGACGTGGCGTTGCGCCACCCCGACGTCTCCGACGTGTTCTTCCGTCTCACCGGTCACGGCCTGCGCGATGGCGAGCAGGGTGGGGAGGGCGACGCGTGATCCTGCGCGCGCTCCGTGCGGCGGTCGTCAAGGACGCGCGGCTGCTGCTGCGCGACAAGGTCGGGCTGGTCTTCCTGACCATCGCGCCGCTGATCGTCATGTCGGTCGCGGGCTTCTCGCTGTCGACGCTGTTCGGCGGCGCGCCGCAGGGCGACGCGCGCTACGTGCTGCCGGTCGCGGACGAGGACGGCGGCCGCGTCGCGCGCGCGTTCCGCGACGGGCTCGGTCCCGACTCCGGCATCGAGCTGCGCGACGTGGCGACCCGCGACGAGGCGATCGCGATGGTGCGCGACCGGACCGCCGGCGCGGCGCTCGTCGTGCCGCCGGGGGCGATGGCGGCGCTGGCGCACGGCCGCGACACGACTCTCGAGCTGTACACCGACCCCGTCAAGTTCGTCGAGGTCGCGAACGTGCGCTTCGCGGTGCAGGAGCTGCGCCACCGCCTCGGCGAGGAGGCGCTCGCGACCGCGCAGCGCCGCGTCGACCGGGTGCGCGCGAAGGTCGCGGCGGCGCAGGAGCGGATCGAGCGGCGCGTCACGCGGCTCGCGAAGCAGCTGCGCGCCGCGGAGGGCGACGCGCGCGAGGTCGTCGCCGGGCTCGAGCGCGATCTCGAGAAGACGCGCGAGCGCGTCGCCCGCGAGCTGCGTCGCGCGATCGACGCGGCGACCGACGAGGAGGCGGCCGCGGCGCGGACCCGGGCCGAGCGCGAACTCGGCCGCGAGCTCGCCCCGGTGCGCACCTTCATCGACGAGCTCGGAGCCTACCGCACGCGCTTCGAGGCGTGGATCGCGTCGGCGCGCGAGGCGGCCGGCAGCTACGCCGACCGGATTCCGCCGCCGCCCGAGCCGCCGGTGCTGCCGCCCGAGCTGCAGTCGCTCGCGAACGCCGATCCGGCCGCGATCGCCGCGCGCGTCGTCGCGGGCGGCACGCCGCCGAAGATCGAGCTGCCGAAGATCGACGTCGCGGTGCCGGAGCTGCCCGCGCTGCCGGAGATCACGGTGCCGCCGCTGCGTCCGCTGCCGGAGCTGCGCCTGCCGCGGTTGCCCGGCATCGAGGAGGCGAGCGTCACCGGCGCCCCGCGCCAGCTCAACAGCTTCGACCAGTACGTGCCCGGCTTCAGCATCACCTTCCTGATGCTCGGCATGCTGATCGGCGTCGCGATGACGCTCATCGACGAGCTCGAGCTCGGCACGCTCGAGCGCATCCGCGCGACGCCGGCGCCGATCTGGACGCTGATCGTCGGCAAGCTGCTGGTGCGCTTCTCGATCGGTCTCGCGCAGATGGTGCTGCTGCTCGCGGTCGGCCACTACGCGTTCGGCGTATCGGTCGGACCGCAGCCGGCGGCGCTGCTGCTGCCGAGCGCCGGCATCGTGTTCGTCGGCACGGCGTTCGGGGTGCTGGTCGCCGGGCTGTCTCCGACGCGCGACTCCGTGTTGCCGCTCGGCGCGATCGCCATCGTCACGATGTGCGCGATCGGCGGCTGCTGGTGGCCGATCGACCTCGAGCCGCGCTGGATGCGCGACATCGCGCAGTGGTTCCCGACCACGTGGGCGATGACGGGCTTCAAGGACCTGATGATGCGCCGCCAGACCTTCGAGGCGGCGCTCCAGCCGACCGCGATCCTGTTCGCGTTCGGACTGGTCTTCCTGGGGTCCGGTCTGGTGCTGTTCCGCTGGCGGCGCTGATGGACACCAGCGACACGGAGCTCGTGGTCGACACGCCCGACGGGCCGATGGCCGCGTTCTGCGCGGCGCCCGCCGACGCCGGCGAGCGGCCGCGGCCGGGCGTTCTGCTGCTGATGGAGGCGTTCGGCGTCACGCCGCACCTGCGCGACGTCGCTCGCCGCATCGCCGCGGAGGGCTACGTCGTCCTCGCGCCGGACCTCTACCACCGCGAGCCGGGCCAGCGAACCTTCGGCTACGACGAGGTGGAGGAGGCGATGCAGGCCATGTACCGCCTCGACCTCGCGCACGGTCTCGAGCGCGACCTGCGCGCGGCGCTCGCGTGGCTGAAGGCGCAGCCCGGCGTGCGCGCCGACCGCGTCGGCGTGACCGGCTTCTGCCTCGGCGGCGGCGTGACGTTCTTCTGCGCGGCCGCCCTGTCCGACCAGATCGCCGCCGCGGCCGGCTTCTACGGCATGGTGCCGAACGAGTGGCTGGAGCGCGCCGACGCGATCCGCGTCCCGCTGCTGCTCTTCTTCGGCGGGCTCGACCCGTGGATCCCGCTCGGGCGCGTCGCGCAGATCGGGCAGCGCCTCGACGAGGCGGGCACCGACGCGCGCATCGAGTTGTACCGCGAGGCCGACCACGGCTTCTTCTGCGACGAGCGCGACTCGTACGACGCGGCCGCGGCCGCGGATTCCTGGCAGAAGCTGACCGCGTTCTTCGCGCGCCACCTGCAGGCGGCCTGACCGGCGCGGCGGCGGCGGGGCGGCGCCTTTTGACATCCGCGCCCCGTCCGTCGGAACATCGCCGATCGCTTCCCTTGCTGAATTTGTTCTTGCGCACGCGCGCGTGCGCGGCGCCGTGGTGCTGGCCGGGTTCCTCGTCCTGCCGTTCGTGGTCTTCCTGCACGTGGCGCCGTTCGTCTCGGGCCGCACCTTCGGCTCCGACTACCCGCGCTACACCGTGCCGCAGCAGCAGCTGCTGCAATTCTCGCTCGCGAACGGCAGCTTTCCGCTCTACCTGCCGGGGCTCGCGGGCGGCCTGCCGGCCGTCGCCGCGACGCAGGGCCAGCTCTTCCACCCGATCGCGCACGTCGCGGCGGCGCTGCCGGGCTACTGGGACGGCCACGCGCAGGAGATCTACACGGCGCTGAGCCTGCTCTCGCTCGGCTTCGCGCAGTGGGCGGCCTGGCGGCTGCTGCGCGAGCTCGCGCTCGACCGCGTGCTCGCCTTCGTCGTGTCGTTCGCCACGGTCTTCAACCTCCGCATGCTGGCGCTGTTCGATTACGGCGCCTCGCTGCAGGCGTGGGTCGGGACGATCCTGCTGTGCGTCGCGCTCGTCCGCGTCGTCCTGCACGGTCACGGCGTGGGGCGCGTCGCGTGCGTCGCGGGGGCACCTACCTGCTGCTGTGCAGCGGGCACCCGCAGATGGCGTACCTCGGCTTCCTCGGAGCCCTGCTGGCGCTCGGCTGCGCGGCGCTGCTCCTGCCGGCGCTCGCGCCGCGTGCCGACGACGCGCCGGTGGCGGCTGCATCCGGGCGCTGGCGTACCCTCGTCGCCTGCGCGCTGGGGCTCGGCACCGGGACCGTGCTCTCGGCGGCCTACCTCGTGCCGTTCGTGCTGGACTTCCTGCCCGGCGCGACGCAGCGCACGGCGCAGGACTTCGCGTGGGTGTACACGCCGTTCGGCACGCACTCCGCGGTGAGCCTCCTGCACAGCGTGTTCCGGCCGTTCTCGAGCGACGTGCAGGGCTCGTTTGCCGGACCGGCGCTGCTCGCCGCGCCGTTGCTGCTGCCCGTGGTGGTGCTCGTGCGGCGTCCGCCCCTCGGCGTACTCGCGACGTGGCTCGCGGCGCTGCTCGTCCTCGCGCTGGCGCTCGCCGAGACGCTGCCGCTCTACTTCCTCGCCTGGAAGTACGTGCCGCTGTTCGCATCGTTCCGCGCGCCGGGGCGGGTCACGATCATGGTGCCGTTCCTTCTCCTCCTGCTGCTGGCGTGGGCCTGTCGTGCGGAGCGGGTGCCGGTGCGCGCGTTCGGGCGGACGATCGCGCTCGCGCCGCTCGCGCTCGTCGCCGGCGTCGCGGCCGCTCTCTACGCGGCGTACGCGCTGGTGTCGACGCCCGGGCTCGACGCGCTCGAGGTGGCGCCGCCGGAGCGCATCGCCGCGATCCCGCCGGGTGCCGCGCGCGCGGTCTGGCTGCTCGGGATCGCGAGCCTCGTCGCCCTCGCCGGCTACGCGCAGCGTCCGTCGCGGGTCACCGCGGCGCTGCTGGTCTCGCTGGTGCTCGCGCAGGGAACGGTCGTGCTGCGCTTCGGGACGTGGCTCGCGGACGCGAAGCCCACGCCGACGTGGGACGAGCTCGTGCGGCGCCACCGCATGCGCGTGGGCTTCGGCAAGGGCGACCCCGGTGCCGCGATCACGCCCGCGATCCTCGTCGAGCGGCGGCGCGCGCTGGGACCGGAGCGCGAAGCCGCCCCGCTCGCGCGGCTCCACTTCGACGTTCACCCGGCGGCGTCGCGTGCCGAGGCGCTCGACGTCCTGCGCCGCGGCGGTCCCCCGGTGGCGACGTACGAGGCGCCCGACGGCGCCGCCGCGCCCCCTGCGGTCGCCACGCCGGACGACGCCGGTGCGCGCGAGGGCTCCCTGCGCCTGCTGCACGCGACCTACAACCGCTACGTCCTCGGCGTGCAGGCGGCGCGACCGGCGCTGCTGGTCCTCGGGCAGCCCTGGGCGCGCAGCTGGCACGCGCTGGTGCGCGGCGAGCGCAGTCCGGTCGGCGTCGCGAACGCGGCGTTCGTCGGCGTTCCCGTGCCGGCGGGCGAGTCGGTGGTCGAGCTGCGCTACGACTCGCGGGCCGCGCGCGCCGGAACGTGGCTCAGCGTCGCCGCGGCGTGGGGACTCGCGCTCGCCGGCGCCTTCCGGCTGCGCCGACGTGCCGCGCGCGTCGCGGCGCTGGCCGCGGCAACCGTCGTCGCCGGCGCGACGATCCTTGCGTGGGAGCGCAGCCTGCACGCGGGACGCCACCTCGGGACGGCGTTCGCGTGGAGCACGCGCGCGGGGCCGGCGTCACCCGCGGCGGAGCCGGGCGATCGCGACGCGTCGCCGTCCCCCGACGATCCGGCCGCGTAGTGGCTGCGCCGCGCGACCTGCGCTATCGCCGGCGCATGTCGCGCTTCCTCGGCGCTCTCGGCATCGCCGCCGTGACCGCTCTCGTGGCGGCCATCTTCTCGTTGCTGATCGCGGTGGTGCTGGTCGGCGGCGACGGGGCGGTGTTCGGCGCGCTCAAGATCGCGTCGTCGATCGGGCTGCTCGCGCTGCCGATCGCCTGGTGGCTGCTCGGGTCGCGCCTGCGCGCGGTCCCGGACGGTCCCGCGCCGACGCGACCCGCCAGGCGCTGAGCCCGGACGTCAGTTGATCGGGCCGGCCTTGCAGAGCTCGGCGTAGATGTTGGACAGCGACCCCTCGTCGTTCGAGACGGAGAGTCTGCCCCCATCGTGAATTCCGAGCCGCCGCCGCCGGAGTAGGCCGGGTAGTCGAGCGAGAAGGCGTGCTGGCGGACCTTCGCCGGCGAGAACAGGCCGACCATGATGTTGGTCGTCGTGCCGAAACGGACGATCGTGCCGTCCGAGCTGCGACAGACGGTGCCGTGCAGCGCGCCGTTCGCGTGCGTGCCCTGCACCGGACGGCACTTGCCGGCCTGCGGCGGGCGGTAGCCGCGAAGCTGCACCAGGAACGAGCCGTCCTGCTTGTAGACGCAGAGGTCCTTGGCGGACGCGCTGCCCGCGCCGAGCAGGACGGCGGTTGCGGCGAGGACGAGCAGGGGGTCTTCGACGAGCGCATGTTTCGTTTCATCCTTTCGGGACCCGAGCGGCACCGGCCGCGAGTCTCGAATGCCCGGCGTTCGTCCGCGGTGAACATCGTTCACCGCGGGGTCCGGCGGCTACCGGCGTCGCGGCCGCGTCGTCGAGGCGCACGGCATCGACCGGCATGGGGGCGTCCGGCCGCCGAGTCGAGCGCCGGATCGGGTCGTTCCGATGCGCTGTGTCCGCACGACACACCGCTGCCGGAAAGCCGCGCCGTTGCAGGGGAAATCCGGCCCCGACGCGCGGCGCCGCGCCGGGTGTGTCGGAAGGGCCCGCCGGCAGGTCCCGAAAAACGCAGCAACCGCGCAGGTTTTTTCGTGGCACGGCGGCTGCAACAGCATTTCGCCCGTGCGACGCGAAAGACGGCAAGCCCCCCGCACGGCGGTTTCCCCGACCGCCGACTCGGCAACCCCAACCACGTCGAGGCCGTTCGGCCGCGTCGTCACTTCCCTCCCTCGGCGGAGTCGAAGCCGGTCCATCATGAAGCTGGCGACGGCCTCGCCCACGTCCGCACCGCTCCCCAACGGTGTCGACGCTTCCTCCTTGGGCGTCTCCCCATCCGACCTCGTGGACGGGGAGACGCCTCTTCTCTCCACGGGAGTTCCAACCACGGAAAGCGTCGGCGAACTCGCGCTGATGCGCGCGGTGCTCGTCGACGCCATCACCTGCCTCTCGGGTCGCGGCATCAAGCCGAGCCACCGCGCCCGCGTGGCGATGCAGGCGCGCGCCTGGATCGCGCGCCGCGGCCGCGAGTCGCTGTTCGCTTTCGACTCGATCTGCGATGCCCTCGATCTCGACGGCGAGAAGCTCCGCTGCATGCTGCTCGCACCCAGGTCTTCCAAAAGCACTGGACGCCAGGATCGCGCCGTGGAGAGCTTTTGTATGACCTTCGCCCCGGCTTCGCCGACCGCGAAGGAACGCAGGCGCTCCGGGCGCGTCGAGCTGACGGTGAACGTCGCCTGAGGCCGTGGTGTGGCCCGCCCTGGCAGACACCTTCGCCCGGGAGTGGAGATCCGACGAGCCGTCGTGCAATGATCCGGCCGCCGTTCGGCCGGCTCACCGCACCGGACTGCGGCTGCCCCGGATCCCAGGCATGAAGCTCGCCCTTAAGATCACCCTCGCGCTGACGGCGACGATCTTCGTCGTCATGGCGGTCTACGCGCTTTACCTGCAAAGCCGCCATATGGTCCTGTTCGAGGGCGACCTGCGGGGCAGCGCGACGCGCGGCGCCGCCGTGCGCCTGATGATCCAGGACATCTGGCGTGCCGACGGGCCTGCGCGCGCGAGAGAGATCGTCGAGCGCGTCGCCGACATGCTCGAGGACGTCCAGGTCCGCTGGATCGACCTCGCCGCGAAGCCCGGACAGGAGGGCTACGTCGAGCTCGAGGCGCGCGACCGGCAGGCGCTCGAAGCGGGCGCCGTGATCACGGCCCTCGTGGGCCCGCACGGCCCCGACCCGATGCGCCTCACGTACATCCCGATGGAGCCGGGCAATCCGGCGGCGCTCGAGATCGTGCGCCACCTGCAGCGCGAGGTGTCGTTCGTGCGCACGTCGCAGGCGGCGATCTTCGTGACGACCTTCGCCGTCGTCGTCGCCTGCTCGCTGATCGCGCTCTTCCTCGGTTACTGGTTCGTCGGCCGTCCCGTGGAGCTGCTGCGCGACCGCGCGCGCCGCGCCGGCGACGGCGACTTCGCCGGCCGCCTGCAGCTGGAGCAGCGCGACGAGATGGGCGAGCTCGCCGCCGAGATCGACGAGATGTGCATCAAGATCGCCGAGACCAACGCGCGCCTCGCGGCCGAGACCGAGGCCAAGCTCGCGGCGCTCGAACGCATGCGGCACGCCGAGCGCCTCGCCAGCGTCGGCCGCTTCGCGTCCGGCATCGCGCACGAGCTCGGCACGCCGCTGAACGTCGTGTCGGCGCGCGCCAAGATGATCGGCTCGGACCTGCAGGAGCCGCCGCAGACGCGCGCCCACGCGCGCGTGATCGGCGAGCAGGCGTCGCGCATGACCGACATGATACGTCAGCTGCTCGACCTGTCGCGCCGGCGCAGCACGCGCATGGGTGCGGTGAACGTCGCGCAGTGCGTGCGCACCGCGGCCGAGATGCTGAGCCCGGTCGCGTCGTCGCGCAGCGTCACGATCGACGTGAAGGCACCGCCGACGCCGCTGATCGTCCGCCTCGACCCTGGCGAGGCGCAGCAGGTGGTCACCAACGTCATCCTGAACGCCGTGCAGGCGAGCCACGAGGGCGGCCGCGTGCGGGTGAGCGTCGACGAGCGCCAGGCCGCTCAACCCTCGGTGCGTGGCGACGGCGACGGCCGCTACGTTCACATCCTGATCGCCGACGAGGGCGAGGGCATCGCCGCCGAGGACCTGCCGCACGTCTTCGAGCCCTTCTACACTACCAAGGGGCCCGGCGAGGGGACCGGCCTCGGGCTCGCGATCGCCGAGGGCATCGTGCAGGATGCCGGCGGATGGATCGAGGTGCGCAGCGAACGCGGCCGGGGAACCGAGATGGCGATCCACCTGCCTCCGGCGCAGGGGACGCAGGTGGTGCAGGCGGACTCCGCGTGACCCCGGCGAGCGTCCTCGTCGTCGACGACGACGCGTCCATGTGCGAGACGCTGCAGTTCGGCCTCGAGCCGCGCGGCTTCGCGGTGCGCTGGACGACGTCGCCGGCCGAGGCGTTGCAGCTGCTCGAGGGGGGCGACATCGAGGCGGTGGTCACCGACCTCAACATGCGCGGCATGAGCGGCCTCGAGCTGTGCGAGCGCATCGTCGCGAACCGCCCCGACATGCCGGTGATCGTCATCACCGCGTTCGGCAGCCTCGATACCGCGGTCGCGGCCATTCGCGCCGGCGCGTACGACTTCATCACCAAGCCACTCGAAGTCGAGGTGCTGGTGCTGGCGCTCGAGCGCGCGCTGACGCACGGCCGTCTGCGCGCCGAGGTGCAGCGCCTGCGTGACGCGCTGTCCGAGGCGGGAACGCGCTTCGACGACGTGGTCGGCGCGAGCCCCGCGCTTCGCCGCGTGCAGGAGATGATCGACCGCATCGCGGATTCGGACGCTTCGGTGCTGATCACCGGCGAGAGCGGCACCGGGAAGGAGGTCGTGGCGCGCGCGCTGCACCGCCGCGGCCGGCGCAAGGACGGTCCGTTCGTCGCGATCAACTGCGCGGCCCTGCCCGAGACGCTGCTCGAGAGCGAGCTCTTCGGCCACGAGCGCGGCGCCTTCACCGACGCGCGCGCGGCGCGCGCCGGCCTCTTCGTGCAGGCGAACGGCGGGACGCTGTTCCTCGACGAGATCGGCGAGCTGCCGCTGCCCCTCCAGCCGAAGCTGCTGCGCGCGCTCCAGGAGCGCGCCGTGCGGCCGCTGGGCGGCGAGCGCGAGGTGCCGTTCGACGTGCGTCTGGTGACCGCGACCAACCGCGACCTCGAGACCGCCGTGCACGCCGGACGCTTTCGCGAGGACCTCTTCTTCCGCGTCAACGTGATTCACGTGCCGCTGCCGCCGCTGCGCGCGCGCGGTGGCGACATCCTGCTGATCGCGCAGCGCTTCGTGAACGAGTGCGCCGCGCGCAGCGGCAAGGCCGTGACGGGCCTCTCGCCGCAGGCGGCGGACCGTCTGCTGGCGTACGCATGGCCGGGCAACGTCCGCGAGCTCGAGAACTGCATCGAGCGCGCGATCGCGCTCGCCCAGCACGACAAGATCCTGCCCGACGACCTGCCGGAGAAGATCCGCGACTACCGGCGCTCGCACGTGCTGGTCGCGTCCGACGACCCCGCGGAGCTGGTGCCGCTGGAAGAGGTCGAGCGGCGCTACATCCTGCGCGTGCTGGAAGCCGTCGGCGGCAACAAGTCGCAGGCGGCGCAGGTGCTGGGGCTCGGGCGGAAGACGCTGTACCGCAAGCTCGAGGAGTACGGCGAGCACGCGCGCGGGGAGGCGGAGTAGAGTTGCGACGCTGGCGGAAGGAACGGTGGCTGCGATGCTGGATCTGATCCTCCGAGGTGGCACGGTCGTCGACGGCACGGGCGGCGTGCCCTTCACCGCCGACGTCGGCGTGTCGTGCGGGCGGATCGCGGCGATCGAGAGGTCCGGCCGGCTCGGCGAGGCCGCGCGCCGCACGATCGAAGCCGACGGGCTGCTCGTCACGCCGGGCTTCGTCGACGTGCACGCGCACTACGACGGCCAGGCGACCTGGGATCGGCGCCTCGCGCCCTCCTCGTGGCACGGCGTGACGACGGTGGTGATGGGAAATTGCGGCGTCGGCTTCGCGCCCGTCCGCGCGCGCGATCGCGAAACGCTGATCCAGCTCATGGAGGGCGTGGAGGACATCCCGGGCGCGGCGCTGCACGAGGGGATCTCCTGGGAGTGGGAGAGCTTCGCCGACTACCTCGGAGCGCTCGAGCGGGTGCCGCGCGACATCGACGTCTGCGCCCTCGTACCGCACGGGGCGGTGCGCCTCTACGTGATGGGCGCGCGCGGTGCCGACCGCGCGCCGGCCACCGAGGAGGAGATCCGCGAGATGGGCCGGCTGGTGCGCGAAGCGGTCGCCGCCGGTGCCTTCGGCTTCTCCACCTCGCGGACGCTCAACCACCGCACGAGCACCGGGGCTCCGACGCCGACGCTCGGCGCGGCCGCGGCGGAGCTCCACGGGATCGTGGCCGAGATGCGGCGCGCGGGGCGCGGCGCCTTCGAGGTGGTGTCGGACTTCGAGGACGTCGCGGCGGAGTTTGCGACCTTCCGTGCGATCGCGGCGGACACGGGCGCCCGTACCTTCGTCTCGCTGAACCAGAACAAGCGCGGCGGCTATCGGACGGTGCTGGATCTCGTGGCGCGCGCCGCCTCCGACGGGGTTCCGATGACCGCGCAGGTCGCCGTCCGGGGAATCGGCGTGCTGCTCGGGGTGGAGGGAACGGTCAGCCCCTTCGTGCTCAATCCCGAATGGTGCCGCGTCCCGGCGAGCGCGGCCGCGCGCGTCGCGGCGCTCTCCGAACCCGCGTTCCGCCAGCGACTCGCGGAAGCGGCGGAGGAGCCGAGGCATCGCTTCGGCTCCTACGACCGCTACTATCCAGTTGGCGACGAGCCCGACTACGAGCCGCCGCCGGAGCGCAGCATCGCAGCGCTCGCCGCGGCATCCGGCCGTCATCCCGTCGACGTGCTCTGCGACCTGCTGCTCGCGGACGGCGGGCGCGGCCTCGTCTACTATCCGATCTTCAACTACGAGGACGGCAACCTCGAAGCACAGCGCGAGCTGCTCGAGCATCCCGCCACGATCGTCGGCCTCGCCGACGGTGGTGCGCACGTCGGTACGATCTGTGACGCGAGCTTCCCGACGACGATGCTCACGCACTGGGTGCGGGATCGCCGCCGCGGCCCGCGCTTCGATCTCGCCTGGGCGGTGAAGGCGATGACCGCCGATACCGCCGGCGCCTACGGCCTCACCGACCGCGGCCGCCTCGCTCCGGGACTCCGCGCGGACGTCAACCTGATCGATCTCGCGAATCTGCGCGTGGGCCGGCCGGAAATGGTCGCGGACCTCCCCGCCGGCGGACGCCGCTTCGTGCAGCGCCCGCGCGGCTACGTCGCGACTCTGGTGAACGGCGTCGTGACCTACGAGTCGGGCGAGCCGACGGGAGAGCTCTCAGGTCGGCTGGTTCGATCCGCTTGACGGAGCGGATGCTCCGCGGAGCGGCGCTTCTCAGGGACCCTCCCGGGCGATCGCCGCGAAGCGGTCCAGCGGTGCGGCGATGCGCGGGCCGTGCCAGAAGAGCTGGGTCCCGTCGCAGACGTCGATGCGGCCGGCGCGCGCGGCCCGCGTCGACGCGAGGGGTCCGGCCGAAGGTCGCGCGCGTCTGCTTCGTCGAAGCGCCCTTCCGACGGGTCAAGGCGGTCCCGGAAGGACCTCCTTCAGGTGAGCGCGCCCCGCGCACGCACGGCTCGCGGCTGTCCGCTTCGTACGCCTGGCGGAGATCGGGGGTCGGCTCTAGCGCTTCCATAGCCTCGATTCGACTCGATCCCTCTGGCCCTGGGGGAAGATCGGGCATCCAGGCGGGAGTCTGAAGCTCGCAGGTGCACAGAGCACCAATCTTGCTTTGGCTCTTCGGGGGTTCGTGTGGGCGGACACCGACCGGGATCGCCGCTGCCGGCGGCGATTTTGGGCGCGTGCGTGCACGGATCTGGTCACCAGTCGCGCGCCGTGGCGAGGTCCGCTGCGCCGAGCAGCGCCTGCACCGCGAGGTGGGCGTCGAGCGGCGTGCCGTCCCAGCGCGGCAAGGCCGTCGTCGCGTCGATCGCGAGGCCGCGCGCCGCGTGCGCCGCGCGCAGTGCGGCGAGTGCGTCCGGGGCTGCGGCGGCACCCGTGGCGCCGCTTGAGCCGCCAGCGCCGCCAGGGTGCGAGTCGTTGCCGAGCGGTGAGCGCAGCGGCTCGTCCGCGAGCGGCACGGGCTGACCGTCGCGACGGAAGAAGCGCGGGGCGCCGTCGCGCGCGATCAGCACGCGGTAGCCGTGCTCGTGCACGAAGCGGTGGTGCCTGCGGCAGAGCGACAGCGTGTTCGAGAGGGTGGTCGCGCCGCCGTCGATCCAGGGGACGACGTGGTGCGCGTCGGTGATGCGATTCGTGCAGCCGGGGAAGCGGCAGCCGTCGTCGCGCAGGCGAAGCGCGCGGCGCAGCCGGGGCGAGATGCGGCGCGTGCGGCGGGACGGGAGGCGCGCTGCGCCGGATGCCTCGCGAGCGGTGGCGTGAGCGTCGCGCGTGCCGTCCGTGTCGCGAGCGTCGCCTCGAGCGTCGCTGGCGCCGTCCGTGTCACGGGCGGCGGCGACGACCGCGGCGCTGGGGCGCGTCTCGTCGACGAACGCGGCGCCGGCGTGGGTGTCGTCGACGAGCACGACGGTTGCATCGCAGGCGAGACGCCGCACGGTCGCGAGCGCGAGCGGCGTACCGTCGGCGAGCGTGGCGTGCGGTGCGAGCTCCGCTGCGCCGGGGGCGTGCGGGTCGTCGCGTCGGTCGTGCGTGCCCTCTGCGCCCGCCGCGAGCGCGGCGCGGTCGACGTGCAC